>CAZRVZ010000188.1:0-7555 GCA_964603655.1 uncultured Pseudobdellovibrionaceae bacterium
GCAATGACTTCGAGAAGGGCTCTTCCCAAGCCTTCGAAAAGGTATAGCCCCTCGGTTCGGCAGAGAGTTTGGAATTCTTCTAAATATGGCCGGGCCGAACCGGACCCGTTATGTGACTACCCGATAAGCAGGGAAAAATTAGCAAATTCCTAAATTTACTTTTTAGCACCAGGTTTTTTCGGAGACGGATCGAGCACGATCGGTTTCGGTTCGGGCTGAGGCTCCTCGGTTCCCGGTTTGCTTGGGATGATGCCCCGTCTCAGACAGGAATTCGGACTGCGGCATACCGCAACCGATAGAAATCTCCGGGTGACGGCGCCCGTCACGGGGTCGGTTAATCTCGTATAATCAACCATCATGCCACGAGCGTTTTGCTTTCCGTCGCGCTCCCATTCCTTATAGGTTACAAATTCCCGCAACCCGTCCACAATGGCGCCGCCTTCGGTGGGCATGTTGAATAGGCACTTGGTCATCTTCACGCTGTTTTCAATGACTACCCCACTCTCGTTAATCGTCTTAACGACTGCGCCGCTGGAGTTACCAATACTCTCCAGTTCAGCGCCGAGGAATGGGAATTCGGATTGAATCATTCTCCAGGTACTCGAAAACTCGGGAATATCATCGCAACTTTGGGAAACCCACCCCGGTGCCGCCGACGCGATCGTCGCGATCCATAACCCCAAGGCCACCGTGACTATATGCATTAAAAACCTCCGCTATATCAATCGCTTACCAGTGACGCGGCGACCAGGTCAATGGCCAACCTCAATGTCAAAAATAACTAAAGCAATTTCAGATATTTACCGAAGAGGAAGAGGTGGAGGAACTATCGTGAAACCGCAAATCCTAATATTTCTAACGGCAATACTTTTGTTTTCCGTCCAAGGTCTGGCCGATGGCGAAGTGGAAGCATTGTCTGCCTGTGAGCCTCAGGCCGAAGGGGTGTTCACGATGATGTGCATTTGTGCGAAGGCAAAGGGGGAATCTGTAGAGCATAAGAACGTCTCTGATTTGATGCCCGCGCCTCAGAAATACGCTTCCGACAAGGAGTGCGAACAGCTTGCTGAACCTCCCTGCATCAAGCTTTGCAACGAAGTAAAGTGGTAATTAGCCCTTCCGCAACGAATCCACCAATCCTTTACATTTTTGCATCGCAGTTTCTGATAAGCACCCTTTCAATTCAGCTCAGACGTCGTATTTTTTCCGGGCGACCGGATTGAAAAGTCCCGGCCTAGTCGCGCCTACATCACCCACCGTATCTCGTCGAATTTGCGACATGGAACCCTCCCGGTTTCAAATACACCCGGTTATGCTTTAAGCTTAAATGCGTGAGACAGCAAAAAATTATCCTTACAGGTGGAGGGACAGGGGGGCACGTCTTTCCCGCCATCGCGATGGCACTCGAACTGAAACGCCGTGGCCATTCTGTCACGTACATCGGATCGGCCCGGGGATTTGAGGCGAGGCACGTTCCCGAGAAGGGCATTCGCTTTCTGACCATTCAGAGCGGCGCCATAAAAAATCAGGGCCTCATCAAGATTCTTTTGACCGTCGCTAGGCTAACGGTTGGGTATCTGCACTCGATTCTCATTCTGGTTCGGTGGCGCCCGGCGGCCGTCATCGGCGTCGGCGGGTATGTGTCGGTACCGGTCTGCCTGGCGGCCGTGACGCTCAGGATCCCGCTATATCTTCAAGAGCAGAACGTGAGCGTCGGTATCGCCAATCGATTTCTGGGGCGATTTGCAAAGCGGGTATTTCTCGGATTTGAGCAGGCTAAGGTAAGCTTTCCACCGGGCCGCACCCAGGTTACCGGCAATCCCATCCGCTCGGAATTTTTTGAAAACGATTTTGCCTATAGCGCCGCCGGTGACCATTTACTCATTCTTGGTGGAAGCCAGGGTGCCAATGCGATTAACTCAGGCATCGTGGCGATTCTGGATCGGGTTATCGAGCACTTTCCCCGTCTGCATATCGTTCACCAAACTGGTGAACGCGATCTTTTGGCGGTCAAACACGCGTACGAGGAGATTTTTCCGCAGGGACAGTTCGAGGTCACGCCCTTTATCGGCAACATTGTCAGCCACTATCGCAAGGCAAGTCTGGTTATCGCCCGATCGGGCGCTCTAACGGTATCCGAAATTCTTCAGGTCAGACGACCCGCTATTTTCGTGCCTTATCCCCGAAAAGGGCAAAACGACCAGACCGCCAACGCTTTTTACCTGCAGGATTTGGGTGTCGCCCAAACGGTTGAGCAGGGGGATAATTTCCCAGAGAGACTCTGGAGTACCCTTAAACAATGCCTAAGCACCGACATCCTCACCCAGATGCACGGTGCGTTTTCGGGTTTGCGCCCCACTAACGCCCTTGTTAGTATCTGCGACCAGATCGAACCGGCCGCGCCCTGAGGCGCGGTTTCCATGACGGGAAGCTAACGAAATGTATCAGAAGATCCGACACATACACCTGGTTGGAATCGGCGGAATTGGGATGAGCGGAATCGCCGAGCTGCTTCACCGACATGGGTACATTATCTCGGGATCTGATCGGGGGGAAAGTGAATCCATCCGCATTTTGCGTCAGCTCGAGATTCCGATATTTATTGGACACAATGCAAAACACATCGAGGGTGCGGAACTGGTCGTCACATCAAGCGCCATTACGGCCGATAATCCGGAAATCGAGGCGGCCAAGCTCCATTCAATCCCGATCATCCCTCGTGCCGAAATGCTCGCCGAACTCATGCGATTGAAATACGGAATCGCCGTTGCCGGTGCGCATGGAAAAACGACCACGACATCGATGATTTCGTGGGTCCTCGTTGAGGGGGGTCTCGATCCCACCATTATAGTGGGCGGGCGTATGGACAATTTTGGCGGTACCAACGCACGCCTGGGTTCTGGAGAATTCATGGTGGCCGAGGCCGATGAAAGCGACGGATCTTTCAACAGGCTCTCTCCTTCCATTGCTATCGTCACCAATCTGGATCGCGAACACATGGATTTTTACCAGTCCATGCAAAACCTTCGAAAAGCCTTTGTCAGTTTTCTGAATAAGGTTCCCTTTTATGGTCTTTCGGTTCTGTGCTTGGACGATCCCGGATTAAGAGTAATCAAGGCCCGACTGAATCGCCGAGTTGCGACTTACGGTTTTGACCCCGATGCGGATTTTAGAATTCTGAGCTACAGGCCTTCACAGACCGGGAGCCACTCGACCATTCGAGCTCATGGGAAAACTCTCGAGATGCAATTGCGAGTTCCGGGACGGCATAACGTCTTAAACGCGCTAGCAACACTGATAGTTGCCGATGAGCTCTCGCTGCCCATGGACACTTCATTGGAGGCCCTTGCCCGTTACGAAGGCGTGCGCAGAAGGTTTCAGTTTAGAGGCACTAAGAACGCCGTGACCTTCATAGACGATTACGCCCACCATCCGACCGAAATCAGGGCGACTCTTTCGGCGGCGCGGGAGCGTTTTCCCGACTCGAGAATTCACGTCGTTTTCCAGCCACACCGCTATTCCCGGGTTTCCGATCTATTCGACGAGTTTTCCAGAGCCTTTACTGAATGTGATCGCGTGGTGGTGACCGATATTTACTCCGCGGGCGAGGCCCCGCTCGAAGGTGTCTCGGGCGCATTACTAGCCGAAAGCATCGGTTCTCGCGGGTGTTCGGCGGCGTATCGTTCGACCGCACGCCTTGCGGTCGAGAACTGTATGGATGAATGTCAACCCAACGATGTCATACTGACTCTGGGTGCCGGGGATCTTCCCAATGTCTATCGAACCCTCTTTTAGGGCTGAGCTTTCGGTCCGGTTTGGGCAACAGGTCCGTTTTGACGAGCGGCTAGACTCTTACATGGCCTACAACATTGGGGGCCCGGCCGACGCGCTAGTGTTTCCGGTTTCTGAAACCGACCTGGTTTGGCTGGGAGATGCATCGCGTCGTGCGGGAGTCGGTGTCACGATCGTAGGAACCGGCACCAATTTGCTGATTCACGATGCGGGAATTCGGGGAGTCACCGTCCTCTTGAAAGATGCCTTCAATGAAATTGCAATCGTTGAAACAAATGACAATGGGGTTTTGGTTCGGTGCGGCGGCGGTGCACTCAAGCCGCAACTCCTCGAGTGGGCGTGCGCGAACGGATTGACCGGACTCGAATTCAGTAGTGGTGTTCCGGGAACCATCGGCGGTGGAATATTCATGAACGCGGGAACTCAGTACGGAAGTTACGGTGATATCTTGGAAGAACTTCGTCTATTTACATTTTTGAAAGGCGTCCAAACCGTCCTCCGTGACAAACTCACATTCGGCTACCGAACCCAGGACGCAGTAAAGGAAGCAATTGTCGTTTGGGCAACCTTTCGGCTTCAGCCCGGCTCACCTGACAAGATTCGCGCAGAAATCGATCGAATCATTGGGGAACGCGCGAAGAAACAACCGCTCGATTATCCGAGCTGCGGTTCGACATTCAGAAACCCCGAGGGCCTTTCAGCCGGACGTTTGATTGAACGATCGGGCCTTAAGGGCCTGCGCATTGGGGGGGCTGAAATATCTCAAAAACATGCTAACTTTATACTCAATAAGGGCGGCGCCACGGCGAGCGACGTACTGTCTTTGATCGAGATTACTCGTCAAGTGGTGAAGTCCCAAAAAGGCGTGAGCCTTGAAACAGAAGTCATTGTCCTGGGTGGTCCGTGATCAAGCCCAAAAAACCCATCTCGATTCCATTTTCCAAGACCGCGCTCGTCTGTAGTGGAGGAGCCACCAAGGCCGCGGCATTTCATGTCGGCGTTTGCCTAGCGCTTCGCGATCGCGGATTTTCTTTTGTTGGGGGGCGCCTGGAAAATGCACCACCCGCCAACTCGCTTCCCTTTCCGCGCGCCAAGTACCACCCCAATCAGATTGCCACCTACGTTGGGTCAAGTGCGGGCGCATTTGTCGTGACGCTTCTGGCGTCGGGGATTCCGATAGAATCTATTATTAATGCCTTTGCGGATTCATCCAAGGATCAAACCGTGGATCAATCAACGGATCAATCAACACCCCTGACACACCCTCAACACCCAACAATTCCCAGGCTTCAGTACAAGGATATTCTTTCAATCCATTGGCCTCGCCCCACTTCGCTCCTGAAGAGCTTTCAAAAATCCTCGATTCTCGCGAAGACCTTGGAATCTTTGATATTAAAAAACCTGCGATTACCTGGGATATTTTCAACGCGAGGTCTTTCACGGTATTTAGAAAAAAACATTCTGACCACGCCCTATTTTCACGAACTCAAACCCGACCTATTCGTTGTCGGCACGCAACTGGACCATTCCCGTAAAATTGTTTTCGGCAGGTTTGGCACTGAAAAAACGTACGATCCGTACTGCCAATACGCATCTAATGTGCTGATTTCGGAAGCGGTAGCGGCATCGATGTCACTACCACCTGTTTTTGCTCCCTATCTGGTTCATCATGAAGGGCACGGTGCCCGCTATTACATCGACGGCGAGATTCGCGAAACGCTCTCAACGCATGTCGCGAAGGAAAATGGTTGCGACCTCCTCATTTGTTCGTACACGCACCAGCCGTATCATTATCGTGAAGATATCGGGTCGCTCTTTAATTATGGATTATCGGCCATCATCATTCAGTCGCTTTACCAGGCGATCGAACAAAAGGTGTATGGCGCGCGCAAGGCTCATGAAAATAAGATTGTCGCAATTGAGACGGTCCGGCATTTTTTTAAGCGAAAAAAGTATCCCGAGGCCGATATTCACGAGCTCATCGACGAGCTGCAACACAAGCTCGATTTTAACGAAAAGCTCAACTACATTTTTATCTGCCCTGAGCCCAAGGACACCGAGATGTTTTTCGGTGACCATTTCACGCTCAATTCCGAATCACTGCAACGGGTAGCCGCGATAGGATACAAACGCGCATTGGCCGAGCTTAGAAAACGTGATTTGCGGCCCGTGATTTAGAGGCGAGGAATGCTAAAGTCACCTGGTCCACACTTTCTAAACTGACCCTTGCAAAAAATTTTCAAATCCATTAGTAACGGCTTGAATAATTTTTTAACGGGGTATGTATGCGTTTTGTGATTCTCGTTTCTTGTCTTTGGGTTCAGGCCTTTGCGGCACCTCTCACGTGGAATTTTTGCCTCACCGATCTGGATAAAAACGAAATAAATCAAAAGTCCTTTGAATTCACACCAGTTACATTGGTTTACGTGGTGGAGGAGGGCGTAATTTTTCACAAGGGTGGATTTGAGGCGGTCTCCAAAACGGGAAAGGCATTCTCCCGATCTCTCCCCTCAGTGCCAGCGATTATTGCCGTGCCGAGCAATTACGACAGCGACCTCTTCAAGAGCGCTGTAGAAGACAACACGAAATCCCTCTTCTTATCTCTATCGCTTTATCTTCGCCTCCATCTAAAGGATATAGAGCAGGCATCTGTCGATTTTATCAAGTCCCGCGTTCGCTTCGTACAGGATGGGGAAGAAAAGATCGCGAATCGTTTTGGTATCGGCCGAAATATGGGCGAGCTTCCGTACCGTCTCCTGGTAATCGATGAGACCGGAACTGCCGTGAGTTTGCCCTAGGGTTGTTGGCCACCCCTTTCACCCCTCTGACGCGCCGCGCTCACTTTTTCTAGAAGTCTGCCTATAATTAGCGGGACCATACAAATCATCTCGGGGAGAACCCATGATCATTCAACTCGGTTTTTTAATTCTGCTCACCACAATTTCCTCATCAATTCGGGCTGAACCGCTTTCCCCAACACCCTCGCCATCCAGCTCTGTCGCAAGTTCTCCCAGCCCCACTGTCCTTGCGCCGGCCCACTATATTTGTTCGTGTAATTGTAACGCCGGAATGATGGCCCTGTGTGCAACAACTTGTACGGGAAGTACATGCTCCGACAATAACTACGAGTTCGAGGCCTCGGCTAACGAGAACTGCCAGACCACACATAAAAATAAGACCTGTGTCGGAAACGACTGCACCGCAAATGGCAAGGGCACTGCGGGAAAGCTGGATTGTATCCAGAATCCGGTTGCCGTTCCGAGATAACTAAGAGCCGTCACCCATGTGTTCGGTATGGACCCCGCGTAAGTTGGCGCCCCCAATCGCACTCCAAACCGATGTCTTAGCCGTGAGAGGGCTGGGACGCAGGAAAAACTAAACCATTAATATGAGGGCCGAAACGCTGGAATGATCAAGGATCGTCAGAGTATATCTCTTCGGAGTATTTCGGTCTCTTTCGGTCCGTTTGAGAGCGTTTCGGGGGAAATGTGGCACTCGCGTGGTACTGGTTTTTAAGGTGGTGTTTTAGGTGGTGTTTTGGTATCATGGTTATAGTGATTAGGAGGGCCCCGTGGCTAAAGCAGTAGCGCAGATCGATACGGAAGATGTGAGTCTCAATACCGCTCGGCATTCGTTGACCAAAGTTGCCAAGTTCTTGCAGGAGACACTGACCCAAAAGCTGGTCGCGTACCTAATAGGAATTTCGGACGGTCGGGATGTTGGAAGATATGTGAGGGGAGAGCGGGAGCCTCACTTTAAGACCAAG
>CAZRVZ010000189.1:0-3975 GCA_964603655.1 uncultured Pseudobdellovibrionaceae bacterium
AGTCTTTCAGCCATCGAGGCTTTGGAGTCCACTACGTTCAGTGGGAGGCGATTTACGCGCAAGCAGTTGGCGAAGGTGGTCGATACAATCCGTATGTTTCCAAGCCTCAGTCGTACGGAACTTGCATTTACGCTTTGCGAGCATCTTTCTTGGCGGAGCCCCAATGGATCACTCAAGGTAAATTCGGCATCTGAGTTTCTGGAAAAACTCGAATCCCTTGGGCTTGTTGTGCTCCCAGTTGGGCGTGGCTCAGGCAAGAAAAGTCCCGACAAAGTAATTTTGACTGCCGGGAGCGCAGAGAAGGCCGCCATTTGCGGCCCCCTGGACGAAATCTCTCCAATAGACTTGAGCCTCGTTGATACTACGGAAGAAAGAGGGCTTTGATCTCGCAAGCCAGTGGCGGCCCCCTGAATTTTGGCTAGCGAGCCGGGGTGGTTGCGGTTTTTGAAACCATTTTCAGCTCCCTGAAAACAGAAGCATTGGCACGGCGCGCTGCAAATGTGGTAAGAGGCGGGGAAATATTTTGATGGAACTACACAGTGGGTAATGAATTCCGAAAATCAATTTTATGTTCTTGTTTTACTCTCGTTCTTTCCAATGCCTTGGCGCAGGTTCCATCTCAGCATCTGATCCCCAGTAAGGCGTTGGGCCTTGCAAACCACTCCGACTCCAGCGAGGCGGTCAACGCATTGGTGCTTATTGGCTCGTATTGCGGATGGAAGAGCAGCTCTTTCAGAATTGTAGAATCGGCTGAATTTGGGAAGGAAACACCGGCTCCTCGCGAAATATTCAATTTCCGGGATCCGATTGGAGGCCAGATTCCTGGAAAAGCGAAGGGGTGTTCGCCCGCGATGTCGAGAGCGGTCCATCAGACATTAGACCTGGTACTGTCGATTTATCTCAAATATTTTGGATATCGCCATGCCATTATGGTGGAGTACGGCGTGGAGCACACAACCATCACTACCGTAACTCCCGATCCAGATAGCGATAAACTGAAGTTCTCCACGGTGAAAATTGACGCCGTAACGATGCAGGAACGGTATGAGAATGAAGTGAATCATTTAAAGTCAACGCTCCTGTGGGTGACCAAGAACTGGACTAAGACGACAGGGAGTCTCAATATCTATTTCAACCTTCATTCATCACCGACGCATTTATTCATCAATCAGAGGCCGTTTCTTATCCCGGACATCTGGAGGTCGCTCATTGAACAGCACCAGGAGGTCGAAAGAAGCCATTGGTACTTTGATACCTGTTGGGCAGGCAGAGTACAAAATAGCGTGGATGAAGAGACCGATGAGGGTTTTCAATTGTTGTCTGAACTCTCCAGTACCTGGACGGTAGGCGTTTCGGCCATGTGGCTCGAGGAAAACATCTGGCTCTTTTCCGATACGGAAGCCCTCTCTCCTTACGCGATGGGGTTTAGATCGGCAGTGCAAAAGCTTTCTAACGAGGCAAGCCTTTCAGAATTGTTTTTTGCCATTGGGTCAAATATGCAAAGGATTCTGGCCCTCAATGGTCACCCGGGGGCACACAGAGCTGGTTTCTCTATTTTCGATCTCAATTTCGCCAAATCGAAGGTCTACTTAATCCCCCCGGGACCCAAATGAAATTATTCTGGGAAGCCGCAACCATTGGCGCCATTTATTGTTGCACTGTGGCCTATGCCTGGCCCGAGGACAAGGTGTCACATGCGTCCGTAGAGCTATCTATGGATTGGACGACACTTCAGCAGCTGATGGTGGCTGGAATCGATTCTTCTACTGGCTCGCTACTTCAGTTCCCGACGGAAATGGCTGCCCATGTTCCGGAGGCATCGACATGCCGAACCACCGCAGTGGCAAAATCACCCGTTCCTACAAAAATGGGCCAATGCCTATTTGCCTGGATCACTGCAGCGCACTGCGTGGACTGGTTGGCGGATGCAAGGATTAGCTTCAAACGCACCAAGGTCGGAAAATTCTTTATCTCGAGTGGTACCGACGCTCTCGTTTTTAGAAATCCGAGTTACTTAAAGGACAAGAAAAACGTAGTGGGGGACGTTGCGATGATTGTTTTTGAGAAGGACTGCACAACAGTTCCCGATAGCCAGGTGTTTGCGCTGGGTAGCCCCGTTACTCAGGAGGTTGGGGCCAAAGGCATTCGATTGGAAATCCACGGTCGAGAGGGAAAAAGCCTGTATCAAACCACCGATGAATGCCTCTTTGACACCCTCGATAATAGTGATCGAATGTGCGCCGATCGAGTCTGGGATTCAGAGTCCACGTATGCCATTGTTCCGGGGAACTCGGGCTCCACACTGCATGACCCGATAACGTCCGAGATTCGCGGGGTGCTCTCAGTCAGCAGCTACAAAACCGATAATAACGAGGGAAACCACGTTGGTTTTTCCATCGATGGGATTGCGTGGGCCAAGAGATTCTTGGATGAACACCTCGAACCGCTTAGAGCAACCTCTAACCAGGCCAGAGGTCCTACCCAGATTTTTAATGCACCTGCTGCCCAAACATTTACCCACCGGGATCAGTCAGAAAGCGGCAGACGACAATCTGGCGGCGTCGAAACTCGCGTGGAGGGCAATTGGAAAGTCATTTTCATCAATGGACGCGAAGTAGCGCGAGTGCCCAATAGTCATGGGTTTGTCGAAAGGGTTCGACAGCCTATAACTGTAAGGCGGAGTTCTCCTTGAGTTCGCGGGGGCTCCTATCTCGGCCAGCCTGGTCAGCCGCCCGCACCAGCTGACCATTTAAGTGAAGCAGGGACGAGACGCGAACGCCATTGATGATCTGATACGGAACCGCAGTAGAAAACAGGCCAAAGGTGGTTTTGCACACCTTGGTAAATCCCAGGCAAATTACGCACAGAGTAAAATTGAAGATGACTATCTGGCTGAGTCGAGCACGGTGCACTCAACTATTTTATCGGAAACAGAATATGATTGGGAGATACTTGAAGGAGCAGAACACTTAGCCTCTGGTGGTTCATGACCCTACTTTTTCTCCTCGCCGTAAACACCCTTTCGATTCAAGTGGAAGCTCTGTCGGGAATCGCTGCGCGCTGCGCCAGTTTGATGGAACAATGGGCCGACAGCCACGAGTCCTTTGCCGTGGCCTTAAAAGCCGAGTCCGATCAACAGGTGAAGAAGTATGCGCTCATCATTAAGGATGATATTAAACGGCACGGAGAGATGACCGAAGTCGGCGCTTACGGCAAGGATTTGAGCTGGAAATGGTTGGGAGTAATCGCTGAGGGTGAAGGGCCTGGTAAAAAACACAAAGTTGTCGGGTACGGTAACTTTCAACATTTCATGTCGCCCTACGCGGAAATGGCGCGTGCGGGCCAGGTTTCACAAATTGCTGTTGGCTCAAATTTTCGCGACGAAGTATTCATCGATGGCCAGGAGTTCGAAAAACTTCCGCTAAGGACCCGCCAAAAGCTGGTGAGAGCTATCCACCTCTCACTCAATCCAAAGCGGGTTCGAGTCTATCAGCCAAACGAAAAGGATGAGCTGTGGCGGACCGGTACACTTCCACAGGTCGGAGGCTCTCTCTCCCTGGTTGGCCAAAACGATCCGGGAGCCTCACTGAGCATTCTTTCGATGACGCGCGGGAATAGGTCGGCGGCCGAGCCCGGTAAGCTGGATTTTATGATCGACCCTACCCAGCCCATTATCATTGGAAGGCAAGCGGTTAAGGTTAGGCACTATTAACGGGCTATGCTGAATGGCTAGGAGCCCGCTCCCTCCATAAAATTCACTATGCGGCGCCAAATCCCCCCAAGAAGGGAACTTGCCGTTCGCGCGTGTCACTCGATCGGTGGCGTCGTCAAAATCATTACTGGCATCCTGGAGAGGATCATTTGTCGCGATTTGTGCCATCTTTTCACGGCCCGTCTCTGACCCCTTGAAATAGTCCATGATGCCGTGAACCAGAATTGCCCGGCAGGCGGTGGTGCACCCGATGTGGTAAACAT
>CAZRVZ010000190.1:0-2214 GCA_964603655.1 uncultured Pseudobdellovibrionaceae bacterium
CAAACGTACTGCAAGAATCCCGATTTTGATTTTCCGAAATGAGAGCGCAGGTTAGAGAAGAAACAGGTGCCGATCTCTTCGCCTGCGTTCCAATATTCGATTAGCTTAATAGCTTGCTGGGATCGGGAAACTACGTACTGCAAAACCCCAACTGTTTACAATTCTATTGAATCGCTTTTTCAAGATCAAGATAGTCAGCCCGACACAATTAATAAGTGGGCGATGGCACTCGCGAATTCAATAATATTTTCACAATGTATCTACGGCCCCCCATGGCGATCTCTTCGTCAGTCGACGTTTTCCTGCAATATCAATGGACTCCCTCCCGTCCCGGACTCTAGGTTCCCGGAGTGTCTAAAAATTTGACAGTTCACTGAGAATTGCAGGCAAGTAAAAAAGTAAAAAAACCATTTTATTCACTTTTAATACCAAAAGAGCCGATGCGGAGATCGGAAGGGTTTGACCGTGAGAAGTCCCATTGGCCCATTTCTAGCCGTCATAATTCTTGCGGCACCTCCGGTCTGACGAATCTACAAGGACTTAAACATTACCTATTTGCAGCTTCTTACACAAATTGGAGCCATTCAGAAAAAATATAACGAGCCCGATCGAAGGGTCGAGTTTATGGCGCCCACTTATGAGGAGTTTTTGAGGTTAAAGCAATCACCATAGGCTAACGAATTACGGGAGCGACCCAGCTCACACTCTAAAAATCCACCCAAATACCAATTCAATTTCATAACGCGTCGATCCACTGGACCATATCGGCGTATCCAACGCAGATCCCCTTCGAGGTTCACCAAAAAACATCTAAAACATCTAAAAATGGTAAAACCACCCATTCAATTCTTCCAACTTCCCGTCCGATAAAGTTAGGTGAGGGCCATACGCAATAGAACCATCCAGCATGGCATCTGGCGTGCCATCGGGTGTACGATCGTAGAGTTTATCACATTACTCACCAGCGGTTTGTTGGGTTTTAGCAGTGCGCCCACCCAGGCAAGGCCGACTTCCAATGTTGACGACTGCACGTTTGAGCAGTTCGATAAGGATGGCCCACTCGCGGAATCGAGAATGCCAGCCGCCCCTTCCTACACCGGAGGTGTCAAGAGCGGCGTTACTAGCACCACAACCGCAAAGCGATTTCAGACGTGGTTAGAAACTGGGGGCGCCGACGTAAGAAAAATCACAATTCCAAATCGTGACGGCGACCCCCGACGCCTTACGTTTGCCATCCCTTCCGGATCTCACGGGCTTGATCACTATGTATCCGAAATCGTCCCATCGACGGTGTCTTTCGGCTACGTTCCCGGATGGTTTCATGGCGAAAAGGGTGCCCCTCCCTTTCACGCATTCGCTCGAGTGGGCGAAAGCATGTTTCATTTTACCCATGACGGGACGATTCACGAGGTCCCTTATGCCGCCACGCAAGGCACGCTCCTAAACCGAGTCCCCAAGCCCGTAGCCAAAAATGAAGCCCCCGCCGATCGCAAACGCATTGAACGCGGCAATCGTCCGATGACCTTTGAATTAGTTTTTGAAATGCCCGATGCGGCCAAGAGCGATCTGCTTCGTTACTTTCGCGATCGAAAAAACGGACAGGCAACCATAGGAGGGATTGGAATGACACCAATTTACTACGAGGGCGGATTCGGTCAATTCAACGAAGACGGGGTACCGATCGAAAACTGCATCACCTTTGCGCTCTCTTTTACACAATCCCACTGGTCCAGGGATTATCCCGGCATGGAGCTGGTACGAAAGACGGCAAATGTCGTCAATCAGCCGGATGGCGACATTATCAATGGTAAACGCATTTCCCAACTGCTCATGACCTCTACCCCACTCGCGGTGGTGGTGCTCGGTCAAGATTCAGGGTCGCCCGACTACCGCCCTGAAATCGACCTGCTTGAAATGCTTCGGGTGATGCGCCACCAGCGGCTCAAACCAGAGGATATCACCGTCGAGTCTTATGGACATCCCGCGCCTCTGATCTCCATACCAACGCAATCCACGCGATAAATAAATCCTGTCGCGTTTCGAAGAAACGGGACAGGATTTATCCTGAACGAAACGAACGATCGCACGCCGATGTACTGCAAAAATGGCTGCGTCAACAGGTTGAACTATCGATAGGAAAATAAAATCCGCTGCCTTATGCGTTCGGGAAGGGCGCAAAACCGCGTAAATGCCAGTCTTTACTCGATGCGCGTC
>CAZRVZ010000191.1:0-34158 GCA_964603655.1 uncultured Pseudobdellovibrionaceae bacterium
GATTCGCTCGACCGGGCCATCTCAAGTGAGTTCGATACCCGCATCAGCACACTCAACCACATCGCTGCAACTGCGTTAGTCCGCTCCAAAAAGCGTCTTCCCTAAAACTAGTTTGTTCCTTTAGGGAAACTTTCATGCTTATCGGGTTGTCACATAACCGGACCCGTTATGTGACTACCCGATAAGCAGGGAAACTTTACCGACTTTTAAGAACCTTTCGGGCCGCAATCAAGCCCGGAGAACCCATCACACCACCGCCAGGATGGATACCCGAGCCGCACAGGTGAAGATTTTTAATCGGAGTGGTGGAATCTACGAATCCGGGAGTGGGACGCATGAAGAAAAGCTGGTCCAACGTCATTTCACCGTGGAAAATATTTCCACCAGTCAGACCGAATTCACGCTCCAGATCCACCGGAGTGAGCACCTGACACCCCTCGACGGTTCGGGTAAAGCCTGGCGCATATTCCTCAACCACGTTAAAAACACTCGTCGCAAAATCACGCCGCGTTTCATCGTTCCACGCCTTACCGTCCTTTCTGGTATACGGCGCATACTGTACGAACATTGACATCACGTGTTTTCCCGGCGGGGCCAGCGAATTATCCACGGTGGAGGGGATCGTCATCTCAATGACCGGGCGCTTTGATGGCATCCCGTGTTTTGCATCGTCAAATGCGGTCTCCATGTATTCCAGAGTCGGCGCCAAATGAATGGTTCCCCGGTGGTGAACCCCCTCTCCGGGGAGTGAGGTGAAATTGGGAAGCTCCCCGAGCGCCAAATTAATCTTTACCACACCGCTTTTCATGCGGATGCGTCGTATGTTTTCAACAAAATACTTTGGCAGTTCATTTTCAGCGATCAATTTTAAAAATGTCACGTGAGGATCGCAGCCACTGAGAATGGTCTTGCCATAAAACTCGCGCCCGTCCTTGAGTTCTACACCCACCGCCTGACCGTTTTTGATCTTAATGGAACTCACCTCGGCACTGGTCATCACCTTGCCGCCCCTGGACTCAAACGATTTCGACAGACTCTGAGTGATAGTACCCATACCACCGCGAATATAGCCCCACACGCCAGGCTGACCTTTAGTTTCACCCATCACATGATGAAAGAGCACATAGGCTGTCCCAGGCGAATACGGCCCGGCCCACGCCCCTATAACACCGTCGGTTGCCATGCGCACACGAATCGCCTCGCTCTCAAACCACTGACTCAGGTAGTCGGCGACACTCATCGAAAACACTCTTAGGTGTTCGTAAAGATCGGGACCCAAAGCCCTCACTCGCAAACCCAATTTGAGTGAGCTCCACATATTCTCGAGCGAGTTACTGGTAGGATCGGGTGGCGCCGCATCGAGGAGCGGCTGGACAAAGCGAGAGAGTTCCTCCAGGCGTTTCTCAAATAGCGGAAACTGCAGGGCATCTTTTTTAGAAAACTTGGCGATCTCCGCGCATGTTTTCTTCTGATCCCGCCAGAACATCAGGTGACTCCCATCCGGAAACGGTGAAAAACTCGAGGGATTGCGCTCGATGACCTCATAACCAAATTTTTTCAATTCGAGATCGTTAATAATCTCCGGCCGGAAGAGACTGCACACATAACTCGTAGTGGAGACCTTAAATCCGGGAAAGACCTCTTCGGTCACACACGCACCGCCAACGACGTGCCTTTTTTCCAGCACCAGTGTCGAAAGACCCGCCCGCTGAAGATAGCCCGCGGCTACCAGTCCGTTGTGCCCGCCCCCCACCACAATTGCGTCAAATTTTTCAGCCATTTTATTTCGTCACCTTCTTTAGTTAAATTCTGTCGGCCATGAGAACCTGATGGCCCGACGACAATTATCTAATAGTATGGAAGGCGTGCGCGCGCAAGGTTAGCGCTGATACCTTTTTAACTGGCGAAGCAGCGCCATGTCCTGGTGGCTCCGCGCAAACTCCATCGCTGCATCCAAATCGGACTGTTCCTGAAAATAATCCCTGGGCAGGGTTTTAAGCGTATCGCTTGCTGCCTGATGGAGTCCGGCATCGCGCTCGAGAGTAAAACGGTAGAAGTTCATCCAGTGAGGGGGAGTTTCGATTCCTCCGAGCACTTTAAGGGCACGCACCTCGTCTCCACTCGCCCGGTAGACTTTACTCAAGTGAAACCGAGCGAGGCTGCTTTCGGGATCACAGTACAGGGCCGCTTCAGCAAACGATACAGCTGGCTCTATCAATTCGTTGTCGAGGCAAAATTCGGACGCATAGTAATCAACCTTTTTTTCCCACCCGGGCAATTTTCTCAACCGATCGAATAACTCGTCGGCCGCTGATCGCATTCCCAAGAGCAGATATGAATCCGCGCAAAAGTAAAGACCCCGGGGATCTTGGAAACTGGCGGAGTCAACTATCTCCCGCACAGCCAATTCGTGCTCATCTTTACGTTTCAACTGAGCGAGCGTCAGAACCCGGTTCAAGGAAGCCACCACGAGGCCGGAGTCGAGTTTAAGAGCCTCGTCATAACACTCCAGAGCCACCTTAAAGTCCCTGGCTCCGTAAGAAAGATTTCCCTCGACGACCCACAGGTACTCACGGCAAAACCGGTCTCGGTGACTCTGCCAATAGCGAGACCACGCACTTTGATTATCATAAATCTTATTGGAAACCCCGAGCACATTCGCCAGAGTCTTGGAAAACACATCATCGAAATGCTTCACGCCTTCAACAGGGTTAACACCCTCGCAATGGAACTCTGCCCATAGCTCCATCACCGAGTCCACAAAGCTCTCTTTAAATAAAAACCCCTCGCGTGCCATCTCGTTCAAATCGAGAAGCTGGGAGAAGTACAGACTATCCACCTCGAGCATCTCGGCTTTTTCGGGAGCTACCAGGCACAACTGGTAGAGATTGCGAATTCCTCCTTCGAAATCCAAGGAAATCGTCTTGTCAAAGGCCATCACCTCGGCCATCCAATAAAGAGTACTTTGAGTGGGGTCGTCCGTCTGAGCTTCGGACGTGACAAGACCGCGCATGAGACTTGATGCGCTGGATTTTCGCCCCAGTGCCAGAAGATTGAGAACCACATAGGGCACCCCCCCCATGTGTTGCATACGATCGGTAAGGTGTTCGATAGCGTGTCTCGCCGACATCGTTTCAAACGGGATTTCAAAAATCTCTTGGTAAAGCTGACGGGCGTGCGTTTTGAGGGAGGAGTCGGTGCTTGCGGCATCGTAGAGTTTCCAATACAGCTGAGCGGTGTGGGTTGCCGCGTCCACGATATCGGACGCACCGAGCGATTCCAGTGTCACCTCACCGAGCCACTTCTGGGTTCGACAATAGATAAACGCTGCCTTGAGTCCGATGAGGCGTTCCCCTCTATCCTTTCCAAAAAGATGTGATCGCAATTCACTCAAAACCCGAAGTTGCTCCAGCCGGCCGATCTGTTCTTTTGGAGTTCCAGGACAAAGCCTAAGGTCTCGGATATGCGAGTCGAGCATCCTCACCGAAAGCGCATCCGTTTTTCCATAAAGCGTGAGCCATGTTGCAAACCCTCCCAGCTGAGAGTCAACTGAAGTGACCTGTAATCTTGATTCGACCATAAACCAGATTAAAACCAGAGCCACCGCGAGGTATTGTCCAGACCATACGCCCGCTATCACTACTGCTATGCAAACCACCAGGGACCACCCACGCACGACAAACACTCCCTCGTTTTGGGCGAGAATACACTCGCCTCAATCTCAAGGAAGTTGGGCTGCACGGCACATGCCACGGAATTTAGGCAGGCCACAGGCTGGGATTTCAATTCAATTGCCAGGCTCAGGACGAAACTCGGCGTCAGGGTTGAATGCATCATCAACACCGCCGGTTTTTGCCACGGCGTCGATAGGTTTTTCACGTCTCGAGGAGAATCCATGAACGCGCGCATCCAGCTCGTTTTCAAATTCCCGCCATAACACAGATTCAATCTGGAGCCACTCTGCGTGCGGCTCCTCTATACCTCCAGCTTCTCTGGCAGCTCTACCTTGAGTTCCACTGGCAAGTCCACTGGGAGCGCTGCTGGAAGCCAGGGCGGTATCCACTGTACTTTCAAACCTGGCAGCATGCCGCCTCTCCTGGAGCAGAATCGCCTCGAGCGTCTTTCCAACATCACCTCGCCTGGTCGTCTGGATAAAAAGAGGGTAGACCTCGAGCACCCTCGATTCGATGGCAAAGCTAACCGGCACATAGGACGGCGCCACCCGGGCCGAGATTCGAAGGTCCAGCTCCCGAAAATACTTCCAGCCCAAATCGATAAAAAGCCCTGCACCCCAAGTAAGTCCGGGCGGCACGAGGCGGCGGAGCATCAGCGCGTGCAACGATTCCTCCTGAACGTGCTGCAATACATCACAATCAACCGATTCGAAAGGGACACCCTTTAAAATCTTCCGACACCCGACATATTCCAGAAGTGACAAGAGATTCAAGAATTCGTTCTCAAGCCGAACATCGTCACAAATTTTTTCAAGCGTTCGCTGAAACTGCACTGAGCGCCTCCCACAATTCTTTCATTAACCAGCCCAACTCCTCGTCAGTCACACAATAAGGTGGAACATAATAGATTACATTGTGAAGCGGCCTTATCCAAATGCCTCGTTCCCATAGCCGTGACGCCACAGTCCATAGGATTTCCGTTGAGAGAGGTTGGCGGGACTGAGGGTGCACACACTCTAGCGCAAACACCATCCCTAAGTGACGCACCTCTGCGACGCAGGCAAGTGACCCGAACCCCAAGCGGTGCTCTGACATAATCGCACTCTTTTTTTCGTTCCGGACGAGCACGTCCTCCTCAGCGAATATTTTCAAACTCTCCAATGCAACCGCGCAACCGAGCGCGTTGGCGGTAAACGTGTGACCGTGTAGAAACGCACGACTGGCCTCACCGCAAAACACGTTGAAAATGTCTTGAGTCGTAATGGTCACTCCCATCGGCATCATCCCCGCGGTGAGTCCCTTGGATAGGACCACAATATCGGGCTTGCAAAGAAGATGATCCATCGCAAAGAGTGTTCCAGTACGGCCAAAGCCCGTAAAAACTTCGTCGAATATGACCAGTGCTCCACACGCCCGCGCGGCTTTCACCACTTTTTCCACATAAGCTTTCGGATAGGTGATCATGCCCCCCGCCCCGAGGATAAGCGGCTCGATGACAAGTGCTGCCGTCGACGGTCCAAAGGCGGTTGAATCGCCGCACGCGATGTCGCAGCTCGGAAACGTTTTTTCCAGGGGACAGCGCAAACAGTAGGGTGCAGGCAACTGTACTCTGTCTAGCGCTCCCCCAAAGTCGTGGTGGTAGAGATCGATGCCACCGAGCGCTGCTGCACCAAGCGTATCGCCATGATACGCAAGGCCTAGGGTCACAAACTGGGAACGGCGCTCCCCTTTCAATCGCCAAAATTGTAACGCCATTTTTATGGCGGCTTCGACGGCAGTGGACCCGTCGTCGGAGAAAAACACCCTTTCCAGCGAGGGCGGCAAGTGCCCGAGTAATTGACTCGCCAGCTCCAAGGCACGGGGATGGGCGTGAGGAGCAAAAAGCATCTGGTCCAACTCGGCCGCTTGTCGGGTAAGCGCATCGACCAGTCGCGGGTGGCAGTGGCCGTGTGTCACACACCACCAGGACGAGGTGGCATCAAACCACCGACGACCGCTCTCGTCGTAAAGATAGGCCCCCTTGGCCTTGGTGATGAGCGCCCGAGGACCGAAATGAGGCGTCGGCGTAAAGGGGTGCCAAATGTGGCGTTGGTCCATTTGGCACCAATCTTTAATAATTCCACCTGCCCAAAGATCGCTCGAACGCACGCTGTTTCGGAGATCGCCGTACGGGCGGCACACGCCGTTTCGGTCCATAGAAATCAGGTGGCGAATCACGTAGCAAATCAGCTAGCCAATCAGGCGGGAAGCGGGGATGCATTAAACAACTGCCTCAGTCTTGCATGGCTTGCCACCTGAGCTACCAAGGATTTGGGATCATCGGTTGGGGCAAAACTCGCCAACACTTCGACTTTTCCAAACTTGGAAATCACATCTCCGTTTCCCAAGGTCATTCGAAACCGGGTGAGAATGACACCCAGAATTGGAATATTTTCCTTACGGCAAGCATCGAGCGTAAGCAAAGTATGATTGATGGCGCCCACCCGATCCTCGCCCACGATCAAAACCGGAAGACCGGTCGCCTTCATGAAATGGATCTGCAAAACCTCATCACTGAAAGGAACCAAAATGCCCCCCGCACCCTCGATAATCTGAAACCGGGACCGGTTGCGATCAAATTCCTTTTTGAGAAGATCCAGCTGAACCTCTTTCCCCCATTTCTTTGCGGCCATGTGTGGCGACACCGGATCGGGAAACCGATAGGCGGGCTCCGCGAAACAGGTTTCCGGCAATTGCGTCATCGTTCGGATCTCCCGAGTATCGTCTCCCACGATAGTCCCAGTCTGAACTGGCTTCCAATAAACGACATCCCGCGCGCCGTACAACATTTTTAGAATACCCGCGCATACCATCGTCTTTCCAACGCCTGTATCCGTTCCGGTTACGTAAATGCCTTCCATTGCCTCACCAATTCGTCCGCCATTAAGAGCGTATTATCCTCGCTCACGTTTAAACTCACCGTGAGGCGAATTCTCTCCTCACCCACTCGCACCGTTGGGTAGCGAATCGAGCGCAGATCGATACCTATTTTTCGCATATTTTCACAGAATCTCAAAGCTCTATCGGCACCCCTGATTCGGACGGTGATAATGGGTGAGGATGTTCCCCAAACAGCACCTGCCGTCTCACTCCCTGCGTCGGAAGTCCCGGGAACACCCGCATCGCCTACCACGGGCCTGAGCCTGAGCCTCACCTTCCTGGATCTTTCCCACAGCGCTTCCCTCCGCCATGGCTCCTTCTCGAGGATTCGAACGCTTTCTAGAACCATCGCCGGGATCACGGGAGACGGCGCCGTCGAGAAAATAAACGATCGCGCATTATTTATCAGGTAATCGATCACTGGTGTATCACCAAGCACGCACGCCCCACTCACGCCGAAGGCTTTACCAAAAGTGACAACAGACACGGCCCGTTCCCACGGTAGCCGGATACCCCGCCCATCCTCAAAAAAAAGACCGGCAGAGTGGGCCTGATCGAGCACAATGAAGCCTTTTGTTCGAACGAGTGCGGACCAGTCGACAAAATCCCCCTCCATGCTGAAGAGCCCCTCTGATACGATGAGATCGCCCTCTGTCGTCTCAATGCCGTCCCACCGATTATGAGGGATAATCTTTTTGGGGCGGCCCGACAGACGAATCCCGTCAATCAAGGATGCGTGGTTAAACTCATCGGAGAGAACACGATCGAAACACGGAGCGAGCGCCGTGAGGAGTCCCAAATTGGCCAAATAACCGCTCGAAAAAAACAGCGCGCTTGGCGCCCCAAAAAATTGAGCGAGCGCGCCTTCAGCATCCGTGAAAATCGAACTATGACCACCCAGGAGACGACTGCCGCCGCTTCCAGCGCCGAAAACCTCTAGAGCTCGCACTCCCGCGGCAATGACCTCGGGCGATCTGGAAAGTCCCAAATAGTCATTGGAATAGAACGAAATCCCCCGAGGCAGTTCTAATCGGCGATACTCGCCCCTGGACTGGATTGACGCCAGCGCCTGCTTGAAGCGTTGCATCACTTGCGTGTATCTTCTGAGTGCCGACTGCGCAAGCAGTTATAGGTTTTAGAAAAAGCCAGGTACCGACCAGATGAAACCGCCACATGAACACGTCCTCATTACTGGTGGTGCCAGCCGTCTGGGTTTAAGCCTCGCCCACCATCTCGCCTCAGAGGGAACACAGGTTTCGATTCAGTACCACCGAACCGAGCCAAGTCCACTCTATCCGGCCATTCGAGCCGACCTGGGGAATGTTCGTGAAGCCTCTGGCCTGATTGGCGAGGTCACCCGCCGTTTTGGTTCGCCTTCCAGTGTAGTGCTCAGTGCCAGCCGATTATTTTCGTCACCAATTGAGGGGGGCGATTCGAAAGTGCAGTCGCGAAAGTGCACCGATAATTTGGACATTGATTTTGCCAATAATATGAATAGCCTCTGGAACGACGCCTTTCAGATAAATACAGGGTCGGCCCTCCAGATTGCCCAAGCTTTTGTTTCCGAAGACCAGGTTCACCCTGCCCCTCAACTCCTCTTTATCATCGATAGTTTCGCCGAGCGTGGATTTTCCAACCATTCGGTCTATGCTTCCACAAAGACGGCCCTAATCGGTCTGATGAAGCAACTCGCCAGGCAGTGGGCCCCGCGCTTGCGTGTGAATGCCATAAGTCCCGGGGTCATTCTCTTCCCCAATCATTATGACGATTCAAAGCGCCGAGCCATAATTTCCCACGTGCCGCTCGGCGAAGGGCAACCGAGTGATTTCTGCGAAGCGGTGTCGTTTCTACTTAGGTGCACCTACACTACCGGATTTTGCCTGCGCGTCGATGGGGGCCGAAATCTCAGTCCTTCGTTTGGCGCTCAATCCATCCGTTGAGAGCGGGAATGTAGGTACGCTGCAGTGCGAGCGCGTCGCTGAAATTCTGACTAAGAGCCCTCACGATTGCTTGGGGAGATCGCTCGCGGTCAAAGAGCGCTGCCGACGCGTTCTGACTGGCGTACCGATCAAGAACCAATTTTGGCAACCTGGCTTCGATGACGGCATCGGATACCAACGCACCTCGAATCACGACCTCGACAAATTCAGGCGCGATGAGTTCCGGAGGGAGCCCCACAATTGCCTCGGCGTATGGAGTTAAGACCCCTTTTTTAACCCTGTTAAATGAAACAACATCTCCGGATAAGGCCTTGCGCCAGGCCACATCCCAGGAATTCAAAAACTGGCGCTGCAGCTCCAGCGCGATAGCTTGGTATCCTGCGGCAGCGGCAAGTAATCGGTCGCGGGCTTCCCCCTTCCACTGCATCACCTCCAGGGTGGTGTTGGGGCTGGTGGTTCCGCCACCCCACGCCAACGCAGGCGTCACGGCCGTGTCAGTAATTGTGGCGGATTTCGCCATTGACGATGCCACCACGCGCGCGATCGCACTTTGAGTCTCGGTTTTCGCCAAGATCTCCATCGGCTCCTTGGATCCTGGAAGCCGCAGGTTTAACCCCTGGGTCAGGAGCTCGAGCGCCTCGTTGAGACTCACCGACCCCGGTTCAAGTCCCGGTGCGCCGAGAACACTGTCATAAACGCCCCAAAAAATCGCACCCGATAACTCACGCCGCTGCTTTTTGTCGTATATACGAATCCCCTTGGAGACACCCAGATTGACCGCCGACGCCACTCGATTGAATGTCGACGCGAGCGATGGCTCGGTACTCGATGATAGAGCTAAATTCGAAAGAATGTGTTTTATGCTATTAGCCTGGGCAAGGATCGCCATTTCGGAAACACTCTCGGCGAGTAAAGAAGAGACCGGCTCTAACCCCGTTCCCAGTCGAACGAGCCGCCCGGCAAGGCCCGCGCTTGGCTCGCGCGACAGCTCGGTCCCAATGACATTGCCCAAGGCCTGACGTCCTACGCGTGGAGACAGTATTGCCATCTGGCTCACAATCGCGACATCACCCACGGTCAAAGGATTATCCCTGACCGCATCGCCCAGCCTCTTTAACAGGCGCTCCTCGACTGGACCCATCAATTCAAATCGACTCTTTTCAAGCGTGACGGCCTGCTCCTTAAGGAAACCATACGGCCCCGAGTCTCGAAAACGAACGTTGCCGATCATGGTACTTCCCAGGTGAAAGCTGTTATCGGTGCACGCGGGTGTCGTGAGGTAACCCGGGATTCTGTCGAGTGAACCACCGAGCCCGTTGGCGAGAGATACCAATTCATCCGCACTCACCGGACAACTTTCTTCGCGTGCCGAATCAGTCGGATTAGTCCTGGACCCAGAAGCGGCGCCCAAGCCGGAGCTGGGATCGTGATCCGTTTGAGTCCACGCCAAAAGAATCCAGCTAACGCACAGTAAAACCATATTCCGCAACCGCCTCTTCCCCTATCAGGTTTTTTACCCGACAGTAATAATAGGCCCCCTTCACCAGACCTTTACGTCGACACAAGGGTTCCCGGGTTACCTCCAAACGTACCAATTTTTTAAATGCCTTATCGAGTGCTATCTCGGTCGCATACCCCTTTGGAACACTTGCGGGAATACGCACCGGCAGCTCCTGCGTTTTTCCGCTCCTGAGCGACATATGAAACTCTCCGCGCGAAGAGTGTCGCACGTCCTTTCCGCGTTCGGAACGCACGCGCCAGTAATAGTCTCCCTCCTCCTCGATCTGTAATTTCAAACTAGTGTCGCGAGTGGCATGAGATAATTTGCTCGTAAACTGAGGGGATCGCGATATTTCAACGACAAATCGCGTTTTGGAAAGTGGGACGGGAGTCCAGACAAATTCGAGCCAGTGATTCGCGCGTAGATTGTAACGCACATTTAGAGGGCGAACGAGCTCAAGCGTATAATATTCGAGTTTATCGAGCGCCTCGGTGGTCTTGAATGTCGCAAGCGATTTGGGAAGAATTCGATTGCGTTTGGGTTTGAGAAAATCACGCGTTCGCGAAACTAGCTCAGACTGCCTCAGTTCGATGGTCTCGATCGAACCCGCCACCGCCACGCTCGTAACCCCGCGCGTGGGGTATGCCGGCATGCGGAACTGAACCTCTTTTTTAACGACTACAGCGGCAGCATCGGGTCCCTTCACCTGACCTTCAATCAGAGTGATGTTGATGGAATCGCTTGAAACCTCGTCTAGCTGAATCATGGAATCCGGAAGTAACTCGATTTTTTTGCCGCCGGCGAGTTCGACCGTCGCGGTCGCCTCTTTCGTAGCGTAAATAATGTCACGCAGATAAAGCGTCGATGGTTCAGTCAGATTCTCCCAGTAGAGACTCCGAGCCACCCGGCGCCGAATCATGCCCTTTGGGATGATCTTTCCTATGACACTCGTACCTTGGAGGGTCGACTTGGGTGTATAAAAAAACAGCAGATAGGAACAGACAACAATCCCAATTAGACCGATAAAAATTAATACTTTGTCGGTCAGGGACGTCGACACAAAAACATACCTCCGTTAGGTCGCGCCAGAGCCAAATGGTACCTACAGGTACTGCGCTCTGCTCGTACCTACCGGGCCTGGCGGTGCCTGGCGGTACTTGTAGGTGCCGCGTGACACGGCAGAGCGGCATCACGACAGCCGAGCAGCGCGCCACCAACCGCGGCCAAGTCCCAAAACCGCACGGCCGCGAGCCGTTCACGCACCACTACGCAACTCTCGTCGGCCGAATTTTTGCGGAATGTTAACAATTTACGACGCCGCACTGCATGTTCACGCGCAAAAACGGTCACCATAAGACTCTGAGAATACAAAACCACCATTTTAACAGATTGATTTTGCAGCGCTATTTTATCGTCGCATTGCGCATTTCTTGGCACAAGCGTTGCTTTGGAATCATTCCCGGGGAGAGGCGTTTACCTGAGTTGAAATTGGAGGATACCCCACAAATGGCTACCCGCGACAAATCTCAAGGCTTCGGATTCGTATATATCGACATAGCAAAACTACTGCAGAACAAACAAGACGCAGAACCCATTTTCGATAAGGAGGCTCGGTCCATAAACCTCAACAAGACTCCCTGGAAATCGTCCGGAAATTTAAACGATGATGCAAAGGTGACCTGGCCGACAACTGCCATACCGGCAACCCCGTTCACGTCGGCCGTGGACCAGACATCTCCGATTGCCCCAGTGGCTCAGGTCACCAGCAATCTCGACCGACTCTCGGCGCTGCACCATAAGCTTCACGTTCTCATGGAAGAACTCAATACACTGACAAAAAAGAAAAAATAGATTCGGGCGCAGTCGCCGGTGTGGCTGATATGGCTGGGCGAATGGCACCCGTCGAGCAGAACCGGCTAGAGTCGGCAGGAATCACACCGTATACCGAACGCCATCTGCTTTGAGCCCTCTATACAACAGCATCTGTACTCTGCCGCGGCCCAGCCTTTAAAAGCCGCCGAATGCCATCCTTTAAATAAGTAACTCTGCCCCGGTCCATTCTCTCTAGAATCAAAACAGCATGGTTGCGAGAGACCCCAATGAGTGTTTTGAGTTCGGATGTCGTCGCCATTTCACGCGCACCGAGATGTTGAGTAACCGACGTCACCATCCTTTTGAAAGTAGTGAGATCCATTACCCACTCCCCCAATCCAACAACGAGTCCCTCTTGGATCAAACGATCGAGGCACTTACTAAGCCCGCCGTCCCCCCTGGTCAGGTCGGAAATCTTCACCGGCAAGCCTACCACCAAACTCAAAGCAAACGGGTTTGGAGTATCGAGTCCGCGCACCGCAAAACCAGATGCGGATTTTCGAATTCGCCCACCCGATTCCAGCTCAGCGCACAACACTTCGGCAAACTCCTGGGGAATACTCATTGCGTGGGCCAAAGCAATTATCGTGCGAGTCTCACTCCCAATCCGCTCCAGCACGTCTTTCTCCCAAGTCTTCCACAAGTCAGGCTTTAGTACCCAGTCCTTCACCCGCTTAAGGTTTGAAACAATCGCCTCCACTTCCGTTCTCGCTCTATCCGTTTTGCTTTCGAAATCGCGTAGACACACCCATTTTGACTTTTCCAGGCAGAGTTCGAGATAGCTCTCGACCGAATCCACCCGACTGACAAGTGGTAAGGCATCCAAGTGGCGCCGAGTGGGATCTGGATCGAGTACCGTTCCAACGGCGATAGTCTCCTCGCCCCCGGGCCGGCGCAAAATAAAGGTATCGCCGAATCTGAGTCCAAGTGGCGCCGTTTTTAGTCGATAAAAAGGAGCGTTAAGCTCAATTACCAGACAGGCGCCATGCCACGTTCCCATGCAACAGGTTAGCCAAGCTCTTTTGGGTGCACTCGGAACCAGCCAATTTATCCGGGCATCGAATGCTTTCGTTATGGGCGGAGAACTGGCTGAACTGGCAAATCCGTTCGTAAGTCTTGAAGTTTTGGAGGCACCCCGAGAGACCAGAAGCTCACCTCGCGTGATATCAACAAGGCCGATTCCGGACAATTGAATCGCAACCCGAGCGTTGGGGCACACTTTCGATTTTGATTCACCATAGCTTTCAAGGCCGCGCACCTCACAACCCAAACCTGACGGCAAAACGGCAAGCAAATCGCCGACACTCAAAGATCCCTCTTTGAGTGTGCCGGTCACTACGACCCCCTGCCCCTTTGGCGAAAATACTCGGTCCACCCAAACACGGGGCGTCCCTCGATTTCTTGGGGCCGCAAGCGTCGATAGCAGCCGCTCGACTGCACGACTGATGTTTTGAGTAGGCGTAGCCGCACTCCCAACGTTTGCCAGTTTTTGGTCAAATCCCGAGCAACAGACATCGACCGGGTGTTTTAACCGCTCCCGAATCCTGCAACTTGCCTCATCCGAAACTGCCACGCGTCTCGCCTCATCGACCAGGTCCACTTTGGTAATTATCAAAATTCCGCGCGTGACACCCAGGCCTTCGAGCACCCTCAGGTGTTCTTCGGATTGAGGCATCCAGCCGTCATCGGCCGCAACACAAAAAATAAAGGCATCAAATCCACTCACCCCCGATACAAATGTTTTTACTAACTTTTGGTGACCCGGAACATCGACAATGCCAACCTCTCCGAACTGTTGACTCTTAAAATGCACAAAGTTCAGTTCGATGGTCATCCCTCTAAGTTTTTCTTCCGGCAATCTGTCGGGTTCCCCCAGCGTCAAGCGCTTGAGCAGACTCGACTTGCCGTGATCGACGTGACCCGCTGTACCTAAGACGAACACGGCACCACCTTTTTCAGACTTCGAGTGAGAGCAATCATTTCATCGTCAAACACCGTTCGCAAATCCAGAAGGATCACCCCTTTATCCTTGCGAACCACAATCGACGGTTCCTCGGCGAGTAGTGCCTGTGCAAGCCTCTCCTCGTCTCCCACGATTTCCACCAGAAACGTATCCAGCTCCACGCCGGGCTTGGACCCGCCGCCGACCTGGCTAACACCTGCGATCACTCGCGATGGAAAAGGAAGGCTCTGACTGATCTCCCGCGCCTTTTTTTCTATGGCCGGCGCACTTAACTCCAGAAGTTCATCCGTTGGTGTGCTTAGTCCACGCAGTCGAGTTCCCATTACCATCTCTAAACAATACAAATCCAGCTTACCCGGTCTGAGCGCGCGGTAGATCGGGGATGCCTTTAGCCGCTTAACAAGTGAACCCTTACCAACGATGATTCCCGCCTGAGGTCCCCCGAGCAGTTTGTCCCCGCTAAAGCACACAAGATCACACAACTGCACCGCGCGCCGAATTCCCCACACGCCATCGATGGCCCCGCTACCCTCGTCAAAAACCAAATTCACGCCACGCCCGACCGAAAGCTTTGAGAGGTCATTTAAATCTGGCTGCTTGCAATGGCCGGAAATAACGAAGTTACTGGGATTTATTTTGAGTATCATCGCCGTCTGCGGCCCGATGGCACGGGCATAATCTTCGGTTTCGGTGATATTGGTCGTTCCCACCTCGACCAGTTGTGCTCCGCCAGCCTCGAGAATTTCAGGGATACGAAACCCACCACCAATCTGAACCAGCTCGCCACGGGAAACAATCACCTCTTTACCGAGCGCCATCGTATGGAGCATGAGTACCAGTGCCGCCGCATTATTATTGACGACAACAGCCGACTCCGCGTTCGTGAATAACTGGAGCGCCTTTTCGACTGCTCGGCCGCGATCCGTTCGCCGCCCCTCTTCGAATTCCAAACTGCAGTAGCCTGAAATCTGCTCGAGACTGCGAGTCACATCCCGGCCCAGCGGAGCCCGGCCAAGATTGGTGTGAAGTACAATTCCGGTCGCGTTGATCACGCGTCTGAGAGGTTTGGGCAATCGGCAAAGTTTAGCAAATTCATCGACAATCGTGTCAAACCCAGCGCAACTACCGGTAGTCTGAATTAATTCCCGATGCCGACCGATCACCTGCTGCGCGATTTGCACGCGGGCAAAATGATCCAATGCCTGGCTGGTGGAAGCTAGGCGTTCTACGCTTGGAAGTTTTTTAAACTCGCCGGCGGTTTCCTTAGGTGCCGGTTGCGTGTGTGGGGTTTCCTTAGGTGTCGGTTCCTTGGGTATAGACGCCATGGCAGGAGACTAACTCCTGGACGGCGAAAACGTCACGTCAAGACGGCTGGCGGGGTTGGACGAGGCGCACGCCCACAATCGATATTTCATAGAGCACATATAGAGGTGCCATCACCATGACCATGCTCAAAGCATCCGGCGATGGGGTCACGACCGCCGACAAAACCGAGATCAAGATAAACGCGTGCTTTCGATAGTGCTGCATGAAGGCCGCCGTAATGATACCGAGTTTGCCCAGTACAACGAGAACCACCGGCATTTCGAACACCAACGCGATGGCACCCATCATTTTGAGCGTGAATGAAAAATACTCGCTGAGCGTGATGATCGGTTTTTCCTCGCCACCGCCAAAATTGATGAGAAACTCAAAGCCCGTCGGCAGAACAATGTAATAGGCGAAGGCGCCTCCCAGAAAAAAACTCAAAACAGAAAAGAAAACAAACGGGATGGCAAACCGTTTTTCATGACGGTAGAGTCCCGGACTGATGAAAAGCCAAACCTGATGGAGAATAAAGGGTGATGTCAGGCAAAAGCTCACCAAAAGCCCCACCGTGAAATAGGTCATGAACTTATCGGTAATGCCGGTAAAGTACAGGTGTTGATTGTCGACCGGAAGGTATTTGATAAGCGGCGCTTCGAGAAAACGCATTACCGGCTCTATGTACCTGAAGGTCAGGGCCACGCCGACGATCAGCGCCAGTAGCGAGCGGATCAGGCATTTTCTCAAATCGTCGAGGTGCTGCCAAAGCGGCTTCTCTTCGTCACCGGCCATCAGGGAGTGTCTTTTTCTTTTTTCTCGGCTGGTTTTGTATCCCCTTGGAGAATATCCCCCTTCGTCACCTCTTCATGGGTTCCATCGAGCGCCTTTTTAAAATCGCGAATCCCCTGCCCCAAACTCTTGGCAAGTTCCGGAAGCCTCCGGGGCCCGAAAAACAGCAACGCCGCAGCGCCAATGACCAACAACTCAGGAAGTCCCAGATTAAACATACGTTAATGATAGCGCATGCCGTGAAAAACCGCAAAATGCGGGCGGCGTGAGGCCAGTGTGATTTTTTTTTAAGCGCCTGAGCGAACTTCAAGCAGACCATTCTCATCTTATTTTTCATAGCCGAAGAGAGTGGGTTAAATTTGATGCGGCCGCATACCTTTACCTAACGTGGATGAGCCATCGCCGTAAAATTTAACGCATAGTGACTTCCTTTAAAAACCCAATAATTTTAAAATATTAGAGTGTCTTGTCTTATCCGCCTATCGCAAAACCACATGAACACCACCTTTCATCTGGAGATTGCCTGTGAGCCATCTGAGTCCTATCGCGCACAGGAAACTTTGCGTCGCGGTCACGAGCGCTTGACTCGAATTGAATCGGAGATTTCGGAATTTCTCCCACGAAGTCCGGTCTACCGCATCAACCATTCAATTCCCCACACACGTATCGAGGTCTCCGAATCATTTTTGGAAATCTGGAAGGTTTGTGAGCAGGCCATGTCCGTATCGCGCAAAACGTTTAACTGTTTCGTTAAGAGCGCGTCGTCCGAGCCCAGGCTGCACGTCGATGCCACCAACCGAAACGTGGCACGCGGCGATACCGGTACACATATCGGGTTTGGTGCCGTGGGTAAGGGGTTTGCGCTGGACAAAATTCGTGAGCTTATTGTCCAGGACGGATTTGAAAACTATTGTCTTAATGCGGGTGGTTCTAGCATCGCCGTATCGGGAACGCGGGGCGCCGATCCTTGGCAGATTATGTGGAGTTGGGTTCCGGGGAGCGGACTCCCGCTCAACCATACCGGAAAAACTCCGGTAGCTATCGCAATATCTGGCAACCAAACACAACTCGATCACCTAATTGATCCCCGGTCCCGCGCAAGTTCCCGCGCTATAGCATCGGCCTTCGTCGGTCACCCTAGTGCTGCCATGAGTGACGCTCTATCGACGGCACTTTTCATAACGGGATTTGACCTCAGCCTCGACTATTTTAAGGATCTCGTGGAGCCACCGGCCGTGGCGATTATCGATGCCAATCACACACCGCGCTGGAACGGAGTTTTTCAAAATCTTTGGGGAACCCTCTGCGGGCTGTTAATACCTGCAATCACGTTTGCCGAAGGTGTTACCGGCGGGAGTGTTACCGGCGAAATTAAAAACGGTGGAGTTCCAAACAGTGTCGCAGATGAAATTATCGACTTTTCAGACGTTGTCACATTCGCGCCTTACATCACGGAAAAAAATCGTCTTTGGATCCTACTGCCCGCCTTAGCGCTCGTCTGGGTTTATTGGCATCTCCAGAAAGAGTGTAAAAAACCAGCGCGCACCTTTGGGCCCCAGATACCCTTGGATCCCACTGAGAAGCAGCTAGAGAAAGAAATGAGGAATTCATGAAACAAGTGATCGTCCTCCTTGCTACCTGCTTCTATTTAGACTGCGGATTTGGCGTCGAGATTGAAAGTCTAAGGAGCGCTCTCAAGGCGACACTTGGACCGATTAAGAGTGCCGCTAAAAAGAACGTCAGTCATAAAAAAGAAAAATTCGATATCTATTATGACAAGGCAACTTTAACCACGTTTGCCGTCGTTCAAAAACGGATCTACCCGCCCAACTGCACGCACACTTGGGTTATCGGAGTCGACGCTGCCAGTTTCAAGGTATCGGGAATTCGAATCATCGAATATTCCTGCCCTCACGCAAGGCCGGCAACCAAGGACTCCTATTTTGAACAATATAAAGGGAAAGGACCGGCCGATGTGGCGACCCTCAAGGACTCAGTCGCTACAATTGCCAAGGCAACCGGGAGCTGCGAACTCACGACCGATGCGGTTGTCACGGCCATTGAATCGGTATCGATTCTTAAAAAGAGTCTTTGATACTCACGGGGATGAAACTCACAGGGATGATATACACACGCAGAATTCGCATCATTGTCCAGACGCTTGTCTTCGGGCTTTGGGTCGCGCTCATTCTCTCGACAAGGCACCCGATGGATTCCCTACTCGCTAAGTTAGTGCCGGTATCGTTTTTCCTTAGAATCGATCCGCTGGTCTGGACAGTCGTCTGCGGCGGCATGCGCACCATGGTCACCATTACCCTCTTGGGCGCGGTAACTCTCGTCATTACATTGTGTCTGGGGCGAGTCTTTTGCGGCTGGGTGTGCCCCCTGGGGGCCGTGTTTGATTTCTACGGGTGGTTCCTGCGCCGGCTGCGGGTGAATTTCGAAGGGCCTTCGCCTCGCTGGTACCTGTTTAAGTATTACTTGCTTGCAGCCATTTTGGTATTTGCGTGCATCGGGGGTGTGAGTCCGCTCATGGGCCTGGATCCGATCGTGCTTATCACACGGGTCGCCGCTACGGTCCTAAATCCACTCGATCTGCACCGCCGAAATTTTCTCTGGAGCGTCGGCGACTCACCCGGAACGTTCGGCTATTTTATCGATGCATCCACGCTTCTCTTATTTCTGATGATTATGTCGGCCACGACCCGGCTGTCTCGTATCTGGTGCCGCACGGCGTGCCCGCTCGGCGCGTACCTGGCGGTCGCATCCCGTAACAGTGTGCTCCGCAGGGACACCACCGACTGCATCCATTGCAACATCTGCGCCGAGCACTGTCCGACGGGTGCCATCAGCTTTGAGAATGAGACCGTTTACAACGAATCGGAATGCATCAAGTGCTTTGCCTGCACCCAGGAATGCCCGGTCGACGCCAATTTTTTCACCTACAAATCCCCAGTCCCCGCGTTTTCCCCCTCGCAATTTCCGGTTTCACTGGAAAGACGCACTCTCGTCGGTACGACCGTCCTCGCGGCACTCGCGGCCCCGATACTGAGACTGTCTGCGGGACTGCCGGGGGCGCACAAGGTACTTCTGCGCCCACCGATGAGCCGCGAGGAGCATGAATTCCTGGCAAGCTGTATCCGTTGCACGGAGTGCGTTAAGGCTTGCCCCACGGGTATTTTAAAAACGGCCGGCTTGGAACACGGCTTACGCGCGCTCTGGTCGCCCATCATGGTTCCCACCGAAGGGTATTGCAAAGAGGGTTGTAACGCCTGCTCAGAGGCGTGCCCCACTGACGCCATCATGAAATACCCCATTGAACAAAAGTATGCCTATAAGTCCGGGACGGCCGTTTTGGAAACCAGCCGCTGCATCAGTTACACCGAAGGGAAATTTTGCAGTGAGTGCGTTCGCGCCTGCCCAACGAACGCGATCGAAATCTCTCCGGGTTGGAAACCCGAAAGCGGCCTGGGCGCCGATATGCCGGCCCCGGACGGTCTCGTTCCCAGTCGGCCCGTGAGTGTCAGTTATGACAAATGCATCGGGTGCGGCGCTTGCGAATTCGAGTGCAACCAGATTGTTTTCGAAAAACCAGCGATGATAACCACCTCCTTCGGGCGCGCGGCCCCCTCCAAATTAGAGTCCGCTCGACCATGATGCGAGCACGCTGAGAACAGGACGCAACCATGACCGGAATCGGCGAAATACTTTTCATTGTTTCGGTTGCAATCGTCGTACTGGGCTATCGGCACCTCCCTAAAATTGGCGGCTACCTGTCTAATTCCATCAAGGGATTTCGAAAAGGTTTGAAAGACGACGAGCGCAAGATTCGGGACGTGACACCGCCCAAAGATTAGGGGCGACCGAATTTGACCGCCACTGATTTGTCCGCCACCGGACGTGGCACACCTTTAACGGTTTTGGAATTGTCGGAATTCTGCCGCAGGATACTCACCACATTGGTTGATTTTCGCGGCGCCGAAAATAGCTCCCGATGAATATTCTGGGCACTCACGCCCCTTGCGACTTTCAGTATTGTCTCTACCTCAGCGACCATCTCAGGGTTCCCACAAATGTAAAAATCCGTGTCGTGCCAACACCAGTCGCTCCCCAGTGACTTTAAATAATCGGTAACCCTTCCGTGAAATCCGTCAAATGCCGGGGTCGCCTGGCTCACCGCGCGCACCACCTCAATTCCAGTGGCTTCAAGTTCACGCGGATAAAGTATTTCACTCTCGGTGCGACACCCGGAAATAAACACAACCCGCTTGGGACAATTCTCATAGAACGACGGACTCTGAACCATCGATCGAAATGGGGCGACCCCCGAAGACGTCGATATAAATACGATGTTTCTTTTTGGCGCCGACTTAAAAACGAACTGCCCATAGGGCGCAAAGGCGTCGAACACATCCCCAACCTTTAGATTTGCCATGTACTGGCTGCCCCGTCCGCCCGGCACGAGCTTGATGCATAATTCATAGCGGTTCTCTTGGGCCGCCTCCGGGGAGCTGGAGAGAGAATAACACCGTTTGATTGATTTGGGCCCGCCACCGAATGATCCAGATGCCCAACGGCCAAAGGCCCAACGGCCGAGCCAAGCAATCGGAACAGCTGGAGCACCTGGGAAGACAGGAACAGCAGGAATGACTACCGATACAAACTGTCCAGCCCGAAAATGAAAAATCTCGGGTACGCCAAAACCAATCTGCAAAGTCGTGGGCGATAGCCACCTTGACTCTTCAACACGACACTTAACTGGCTTGGCATAGACCATATACCTGTTTGTTTTAAGCACAGTGCGTGCCATACCCGGCAGCCACGCCAGGCAGGGTTTCGTCTGACCATCACTCGACCACTTGACCCAGTGCGAGTAGGTAATTCTCTAACGATTGCGCTTCAGTGAGCCTCAAATGTCCAACGCGTGGTCGGTGCCAATATTTTTTGCACCATTACTTTTTGCAAATGACATCAACACCAACGACAATAGGTTTTAACAGCGCTCAGTGCTTTCCAGGAGAGCACCATCATAGGAAATAGGAAACCCCCATTTCAGGAGACCAAAATGATTCGAGAACTCTTGCTCCGTCTTCGAAAAATCGATGCCTTCCATATCGATACCAAATATTTCCCCGAGTCCACCCGAAGGCTCATTCCTACCGAGATGATGCTCAGGTTTGGCGCGCTAGCCCTGGGGATTAAGGGTGGCGAGTATATTAACATCGGACTTCTCGATCCCCGACGTCTTGAGGCCAGGGACGCGATCGGTAATCTCGTTCGGCGCGAGGGAAAGCGTCCGCATTTCTACGCCATCGATCCCAGTGGTTTTGTGAGCGTGCTCAATACTCACTACGGGCTCGACTCGTCAAAGCTGGGAAGCGTGAAAATGCTCGACGATACACTCAGAGTGCACCTCGCCACGTGAGTCGGCGGCTGATCTCATTTGCAGACTTTTAGGTTGCAGGGTTCTTATTTGCAGGGTTCTCATTTGCAGGCTTTTTAATTGCAGGGTTCTTGTTGGCGTCGTTCACATCTGAACGGCGAGGCGCACCGCGGTAAAAGTATACCCGGCCTTTGCGGAAACGGTCTTGATATCTATCTGGTGATCGAGGCTTACCTGAAGCACGCCTGGCTTATAAATAATTCCAGCCCCCACCACCAGAACATCGTTTACATCGGTACTCCTGTCATCGGTATCGAGATTTCCCGCCCTGATGACCACACGCCAGACATCCAGGAATCGCTCACTCACCTCGAAGTATTCTCCGTGACGCCTTAAAGTTTTTTGATTTCCCAAGTCAGCCCACTGACCGATCACCCCTACCCTAAATACCGAATTTTTTATCCTGAGTTGGGCATCCGCTCCAGCCATGTTCAACCTGGCAGGAACATCAGCGCCCTTTACCTCATTATTCCACCGGCCCGTATAGACGCTAAAGCCGAGACCCACCGCGCGATCGAACAGAAAGTGCAACCGGCCCCCCACGGCCTTATCGGAATTGTTGTCGGTAGCGGTCACCGACTGATCCAAAAAATTGGGAATCGACTCAGTGCCGCCAGAGCCGGTACTTTCGGGAAAACCATTGACCACGTAGACGTGAGCTTCGCTAGAAAGCGATCCCGTATCGGAAACCTGAAATTTGGCCCCGACCCCAAGATCGGTCCAGATATCCGGGAGAAAATAGTCCGTACCGAGCCGCATTCGGGATGTCCCCGTTCGCCCGCCATATTGATTGTGTGGGTTGGAGTCATCGAACGGAATCCACATCTTACCGGCGCGGATTTGCACCCTTTCGCTTGCCTGATAATCCAATTCGAAATAGCGCGGATCCGGCCTTACCTCGAAGGTGAATTGAATTTCCGGTTTTGGTAAAATTTCAAAAAATAGGAGCGGGTGAAAGTTTAAGAAACTGAACTCCGCTTTTCCCGGCTGATTGGCGAGTAGCAGATCGAAATAGATCGAAAAATGAGGGTCAGTTGCAGTGCCACCAGCACCGCCCGCCCCGTGAGGCGAGAGCGGCCGCGTTCCGCTTCCGCCAAGCTCCGTCGTCGCGGCAGCCTCATTTTTTTTAACGCGAGGTCCGCTAGATTCGGCCGCGGCGACAGTGGAAAGGATTCCGGAAATAATCCCCGCAAGTAGTAACCAAGCCAGAGCCGCGAACGGTTGCAACATTGTGTTCATAATACGACACCCGGCGCCCATCGAAAACCAAAATAACGTTTAAAGGTCCAGTACTTCGCTCGCATGTTGGGTGCTTTGATAGCAGGTGCGTAAACGAGAAAGACAGGCTAAGTAGCCGATCTCAAAAATAATTCCATAAATCGTACACTGCGAGACTACAAAAGTTTTACACCGGCGCCCCCTTTCACTGCCGTCCAAACTTTAGACATCCGAGAGATTTCGCGCCGGTGACCAAGACTTGGACACGCCAACCCCCTAAACGGCTTACTGAAACTCAAATCGTCCTCGACCACTAATCTCGCGCACGATTTCCCCTCCAAAAGCCACCCTCGTGGCACGGGAGTCGCACTGGGTAGCCTTGTAGACTCGGAGGATTTCATGTTTGGTTCCCCCCAATTGTCATTTTCGTACAATCCAGCCCATAGATACGAACTCACGCTGTCAGTTCCTTTACGATTGGTGGTCGGCATGCTGATTCTCGTGGGAATTGCCGCCAATGCGGTCGAAATGTCTGATAATGAAAAGGCACTGGAGCTTTACGCGCGCCTGACCGGTCTTCGCCCGATGCCGGAGTCCACCATCTACCCCGAGGTCGTAAAGCGAGTTCGCGCCAAAGATTATCTCGGCGCGGCCTCCGTTATTACCCACCCTCAAAACGGCGTTCGTGAGTTTTACGATTCTATTTTGCTCAGCTTCGGTTCAACCTTTAACCGCGCCGAGACGGGATTAAACGATGCCAACGATCTTTCGGCACTCATTATCGGAAATACTAGAGACGGCAATTCGATGGACACGCTGCTGACCGATGACATCTATTATTATGATTCGGACATTCCCCTGAAATTGGCCGATGGCACCACCGATAACCCTAACGTTTGGCTGGAAAATAGTAATGAGCACTACAAATTTATTTCACAGAATAAATCGTTAAGAGACTCGCTAAAGCGTGTATCGCGGAATGTGCTCGGTTCACCAAACTTGGTACGTGGCGATATGGGTGCATTTTCCGGAGCCGGGAAGTTCGAGGGCGTCGGAATTTTCACTACCCGTACCTGGGCGTCGGAATTCTTGAGTGCTGGCACCAACCGGCGCGCATGGGAGTACAGCATTCGGCTCCTCTACTGTACGCAGCAGCCCGGGGTGAAGGACTTAAATGTTCCCGACAGCTATGTCGGAAAGGACGTTCCGCGTGTTAATGGCGGTGATCCTTCGGTGTTCCATAAGGACTGCAAGGGTTGCCATGGCATGATGGATGCGTTCGGAAGACGCGCGTTTCTGAAGCACAATTATTTTAATAATAAGGTTCTCCAATTAACAACCATTTACGACAAGCTTAACGAGCCAAACAACAACCCGACCGAGGCGGTGACCAGCGAAGACTGGACCCTTTTCGTAACCCCTGGGCAGAATAAAACGTTTGGTTTTACCGGACCCTATCAGGGTATGGGCCTGCGCGATTATGCCCGCGTGATTGCAACGTCCAGCGGCTGGATTCGTTGCATGGCCAAACGGGTCGTTTCCCAGGTCTATCTGAAAAAACCATTCAGCCTCAACGACCTGAACCCAACCGATTTCCAGCGCCTGGATAAAGAGGCTGCAACTATCGATCGCCTCGCTGAAAGTGCCATCGCGCACCGGAGCTTGAAGAAGCTTTTCGAAGAGGCCGCGGTGGAGTTTTTAAAATCGGCTCCGGCAGAGGGAGTGAAGTGATGAAACACTTGAACACTAAAATTCTGATTACTCTTGGAGTCATGCTCGTCACTGGTTGCTCGATGGACGGCCCGATAAATAGCGTGGTAGCGCCACCACCCGAGCCGGAAAAGCCGTATGAGCGCGCTCAAGCCGCATCGGTCGCGCAGATACACCTCGTTTTGCCTCGCCTCCGAGCTTCCACCGGAGTGAACTATGAAAACAATGCGACACTTTTGACTGTCGTTAACGATCTTTCTCCGACCCTATCGGGCAGCGGTGACCTCACCGATTTTTCGAGCCAACTCAGTCTGGGCGCGATGGAGATTGTCGCCGCCTTCTGTGGCGTCGCCGCCACTGGGGAGGCCGCACCCGGAAGGCAGAAACTTCTCTTCACCGGGATTGACCTGAATCAGGCTCCGTCAGTGATCTCTAGTGAGGGAAAAAGGGCCTTCATAGACAATCTGAGCATCCGGTTTCTGGCCCGCCCGGCATCGAGCGAGGACATTTCGCTCGGAGTGAGCACTCTCGATCAAATTATCGCGAGTTACCCGGCGACTGAAACGGTTGCGGGCAGGGGTCAGGTCCAGAAACCATCCAAGGCGAACACCGCTGGTACCCGCATGGCGGTTCAGGCTCTGTGTACGGTCTGGGGCGCTTCGGTAGACGCACTTTTGTACTAATGAGAAAGACGATTTTTAAAGGCGATTGTGAAGAAATGGCAAAAAGGTGAACTTATGAAAAACGACAATAAAAAGCCAACGCTCCACCCCACCCAGTTGGATCCCACCCAATTCGATACGACCGTACCGTGCAGATCGACGCCCGTAACCCGGCGGGAGCTTCTGGGCCGCGGTCTATTAACCGGTGTTACCTACGTGACCCTGCCATCGTTCGTGAGTAATTTAATGACGATGAGTTCTGCTCAGGCCGAACCGAACGGCTGGACATTCGTACAGATCAATTGTGCCGGAGGCCCTTCGATCCACGGAAATTTTTTACCTCGTTTACCCGATGGTAATTACCCGGCCGATATCACCAAGTCTGGCGTCGCAAACTCCATCAAAAGCATATCCGGCGGCATCAGCACGGCCTACGGTGCACCTTTCTTAAATCGAACAACTGATGGCTCACCCGTGATCTCAAGAATGGCGGCCGGCATGCAGACTGTGTTTGAAGGTGGCGCACCTGGCGGGCCAAGCGATATAAGCACCTTAATTAACGCTCGTATTCAGAGTGCCTGCGTAGTCACCACGTCGCAGAACGATACGGGCGACAATCCGCAAGCAATAGGTGAAGCATTAATCAAGGCGGGCGCCAAGGCAGAGGTAGCTGGCATCGTTGGTCGCACAAATACTTCTACCGGAATAAGGCAGAAAAGTGTAATGGCGACGTCTACCATGCGGTCTCTCTTTGCCGGAAGCATCGTCGACATTCAAAACGCGACCAAGTTCACAAAGGCGCTGTCTTTACTTCCAGCCGATGGCATTAGAGCCATGGCCAATGCCATGACAAAACTCACCGAGTCTCAGCTCAAAGGATTAAATCGCCTCACCGATTCCGAGACGATCCGTGAGGTAGCTTCGAAAACCCTGGCTAAGAACAGTGACTTTTTAGACCCCAATCGCTTCCAGGTTGACGCCCGGCAGGTTCTCCTTTACCAGCGACTTTTCAATATCCCGCCACCCGTCAACGGTGCGGGTGGAACCGCGGTCAATAACAATGAAGCTGTCATTGCATCGGTTGTAAAAGGAGCGATGGATGGCCACTTTGCCGCCGTCGGATTCGATGTGGGTACCTGCGACTACCACGGGCAGCTACTCACGATGACCGAGGCCAAGGATGAGGAGATCGGGATGCGAATCGGTCAGGTTTTAAGGGCGGCATTTGAGTCCAACCGAAAATGCTTTATTTTCGTGTCCTCAGACGGCTCTAATTACGGTAGTGCCGACCCGCTCGAAGGCCGTCGGTGGAACTCAGCCGACGTTGGACGGGAACTAACCACGTGGCAGTTATTTATCATGGACCCGACCGCGTCAGCCGCAAACCCTCGGCGACGGCTCTTGCAGTCGATTCCCCAAATCGGGATGCTGGCCGAAAATTACATATCCCATGAAAGAAATCCTATAAAAGACGTTCGAAAAGCGGCGGCGGCCGTTGTGTTAAACGCCATTAACCTCATGAACGGCGGGAACACATCTAGGTTTGACGAACTTTTTCCGGGAATGTTCACACGCGAACAAAAAAGCGGGCTGCTTCTGTGGGCCCCGACGATTTGAGAGCCTGATCGGTAGCTTGGATAGCAAGGAACGTGAAGAGATGCCATCGTTTTTACAAAGCCTTTCGACTTTGTTAACCAAGGCTCTCGTCTGGGCGCTCGTCGGATTGGGAAGCCTTTTCATCGTCAGTTGCGGATTATCCAAGGACTCCTCGTCAATCACTTCGCCGGTTGATGGTGCGTGCGTCAACGAACAACTCAATCCCATCACGGTATTTGGCGCAACTCTCCACCCGCTGCTCACTCAAAGTTGCGCCAGCTGCCACGGCGATAGCCCGCAGGCCCCATCTCTGTTTGCGACCTCAAGTTTTTCCAAAGCGTATGGACCGGCGAAATCAAACGTCAGCTTTTCAAACCCGCAGTCGAGCCTATTAGTTGCTAAAATGAATCAGGCGCATAATTGCGGTGGAAAATGCGCCGAACTGGCGGCTGGATTTAAGCTGAGCATCGATGCCTGGAAAAAGGCGGAGGATGAGGCGTCGCTCCCCCTGTGCACCGCCAAAGTACCGACGGATACTCCGGCGCCGACGCTTCCCCCGGGGACTATTATTACCAGTGTGAAAACCATCCCGCCATCCCTGACGGCGACGGCCGAGACGACACTCGTCTGGAACTTGAGTGATCTAAAAAGCGATTTAAACGGAGTTTACTTACGTATTTCGGTTAAACGAGGCGTGGCCTCAGGTGCTGGCACACTGGGAACCTTTGTCGTATCCAAGGTAACGCTCGGCACCAGTCAGAAAAAAATTAAAATCGACAGTCTTGGATTTCGTATGAACGGAGTAGACACCACCTACAACAATTTTCAACGGATTAACTTCGTCACAGCACCGCAGCCGTTTGATCCTAATGCCGCCGTCTGGCCGTTTTTTAATGTGTCTCGCTTTGCCCAGGACATCGCATTCGAAAGAGCTGCGGGCGACGGACTTCAATTGATCTTTAACATCGGAGAGTCCACCCTCCCCGCCTCACCCGACCCCGTCGCCGCCCCCGAAACCGAGGTGCAATTTTTTAATCGGGCGATCGGAAGTTCCGTCGCAAACGGCGGCGTGTTTACATCGAACTGCAGGTCTTGTCATAATAGCGCGGGGGATGCCGGTACGGCTGGCACTGCAACTAATAAATTTAATCTTACCGGCACCGACATCACCACCTGGCGCACAAATGCAATTACCAAGGTAAACACCGCAAATACCGCCCAGTCCCTGATATTGGAAAATGCGGGCGGGACTAATCACCCGTTTGCACTGGATGTCACCAGCACAGCCTTTACCAATCTACAAGCCTGGGTCCAACTTCGCGCCACCGCTCCCAGCCCGTAACCCCCTGCAAATGGCAAATGGTCAAATGGTCAAATGGTCAAATGGTACCCGGTACCTTTCAGGACCGCGTCAAGCCATCTACTACGCGTTTGAAATCTCGACTCTTTGGAAAGCCAAAAATCGACCGACGTAGCCCGATTCTCACAGCGGTTGCGGTCCCTGAAAGGTACGGTTCGTTCAGCCATCGGAGTCGTTCATCGATTTGCTCCGGAATTACCGAATGATCGATTACGAACTTCAAGTCGAATTGCACCGGCGGGAAATCACTCTGTTCATAACAGAGAGAAGAAAAGGGGTATTGTTCCACGCGCTGACACAGTTTGACAGCAACAGGATTTCGAAAAAGGTATTTGTATGCATTTGCAAAATGGGAATCCTGGGTGATGATGCACGGTCTGTGTCGACCACCAAACACGTGATTGATTCTCCCACCGATACGTCCCATTTGTTTACTTGACTCCCGCATAAAATAATTCATGGCCATTCCGAGATTGGCCATAGGAGTGTGAATCAGTAAATGGAAGTGATTGGGCATCAGTACAAATGCGATGGGCTTAACGCCATAATTATTGGAAATAGCCGCCAAATTCTCAATAAAAATGCTCCAGCAAATCTGAATTGGGAGAGGAAACGCCTCGCGATTGTTCGATCTTGCTACTACATGGTACGGAAATCGGTCACTCATTACCCTTGAAGCCCTTGGCATACCCATACCCCTTCAACATCTGTGCCAACTATCCAATTGACGCAGTCCTGAAAGGTACCGGGTACCGTAGACCCCGTAGACCGGGTACCGTAGACCCTAAAAATGGCTGGAGAGGCGAAGTGCGGCGAAATCGGTTTCGGTTTTGCCGTCGCGTTTTTCGATGTCTTTAGAATACTCCACTGACCAAACGATCGGCCCCAGATGCGAGGTCACAATTGCCCCCACAACAGTTTGGTCACTAGTTGCTACGAATCGGCTATCGTTTTGGGACTGCCCTGCGCGCAAAGCCACTCGGATAGCACTGTGATCAGAATGATCGCCAAACCACACGCCGACCTCGGCGTAATAGCCGCCACGCCTGGCAAAGAGTACCGGTTTACCGGTCGAGTCGGTGGCTCCAATGAGGTCCACCACACCATAGATATTCCCGCCCTTAAGCTCAACGGCACCGAAACGCAACCGCCCATCCACTCCGAAAAGTGTCACCGCCGCCTGACTCTGCCCTCGGTTCGTATATTTTCCGCGATAAACGCTGGCTCCGAAATCCAAAAGATTTCTCATCGACATACTTAGCCGACCTCCCAACGCCTTATCATCGTTATTATCCTGGCTGAGCACGCTGCCAAACTCCGGGTAGGACTGGGCCCGACTTGCCACCAGGGGGTGCGGGTCCCCAGTCGATCGTTCTCCAAAACCATTCACGACGTACAGATCGCCCGATACCTCGGCACCTCCAGTGGAGAGAATCGATGCCCTGATGCCGACCCCCATGTCGGCCCACAGTTCCGGCAAAAACGCGGTAGCCTGCGGCTGAAGGAAGCGGGTCAACTGCGGCCGCCCTCCGTAGAATTTATGGGTAATATCGTCATCAAACGGAATCCAAATTCGACCCGCCCGGATCTCAAGCCCCGGATAGGGATCATAATCCAATTCGAAAAATCTGGGATTGGGAGAAACCTCGAATACAAATTCAGTTGAGCGGTCGGGCGCTATGGCCAGCATCAAGAGGCTGTGATTATTTTCAAAGGTAAGTTCCGGAGTGTGAAGCGGTCGGTAACTTAGCCATAAATCAAACAGAGCTCGAAACGAGGGCCTCGCCAGTGCGATTGAACCCGGTGGCCCCGCGTGCGGCGAACCACTTCGCGGTGATTCCCCCGAAGCCCTGGGTTTTGACGCCCGAAAGCTCAGCCTCTCCAGCTCCTCGCCCGCCGGCGGCTCGCTCCGAGAAACATTGCCACCAGCCATCACCTTGGTTTTCGTCCGGTGGGTTAAGTTAGCCAGCGCCCCCTTTGCGGCCACCTTGGAAACCACGCCCCAGGCAATCTTCTGCCCGGCTTGCTCCACAGCCACGGTGTCGCCCACCTCCCACCGCTGTCCCTCGACGTGAGAAATTGCGATTCTCGACTGCTTCGAATCAACCTTGAGCACACTCGCCCCAAAGGCGACGCCCAAACCCCCGCAGACCAAAACCGCAATTACCCGTTTCACGCCATAACTTTAATCGGTGCCCATCTACTTTTCAGCCGAAAAGGTATCGGGTAATAAGTTCGGCCACCCGCTACACCGCCTCTACCTTCAAGTCACAAGTACGCCAACCCGTGACACCCCCCTCAAAGATAGGCGTGAATCTGCACCCAACCCAACCACTCTTCGCGACTAAAACCGCGGGAAACCTGACCCACCAATTCAAAATGGGGGCGCGGGTAGAGGCTTATCCCTAATCCCGCACTTTTGCGGAGCGAATCAGTCAGACCGCCCAGCTCGCCGATCACATACAAATCCAGTCCGTGAGAGAATCCATAGATCAGTTTCGAATAACCATAAGCTTTCACCTCACTCGTCCTCTCGAAATCGAGTTCAGCCAGAAGTGTCCATCGCGGAGTAAAACCTAGTATTGCATAGGGACCTAGCACGATCCGATTCTGAAACGTCCCGAAGAAAATCGATGCCCCCACTTTATATTTTTCCGCAAGGCTTAAGGAACTTCGAAACGCCAGAGCACGCTCGAGCGAATATTTCGTCGAATCACTTCGCCCCAGCTGAACCGTTGCAAATGCATCCACTGTCTCACCCAGTAAAGATAACTCAACGTTATAGGTTTCCGACCCTTGGTCCCATCCAAGCCCCGACCGCATCTCGAGTCGGTGTTCCGGAGAATGAATGCCATAGGCGATGGTAAACTTTCCTGCCCTCACCGCCGTCGTCTCGTTTAATTTAAAAAGCCCATAATGCCGGCGAAGAAGTGGGGTCATAGCTATACCTGTGGAACTCGCGCCACCCTCCACCCCCAGCGTCGCTACGATTGCCCAGCGCTCCAACGTGACGGCAACCTCTGCATCGCCCTGCATTAATAGAAATCGGCCCTCACGAAGCGTGGCCGTATCCCTTACTACCTGGAGAAATCGAACGTCTCCGCCTATCTGAAGGATTTCAGATGACGGAAAAAGGCCCCATAACGCCTGACCCTCCCGATCCGATCCGATCCGATCCGGCGATGGAGAGCAATTCCTTGGAAAGACTACGGCCATACGGGGTGAGAACTCCGCCACCATCGGGACTCATGTGACAGGCGACACAGTTCACATACCCGTGTCGCACCATCTCCGGAAAACCAAGACAAAGTGGGGCAAGAAGCAAAATAACTGCCGCCACCCTCATCATTACTTAAGCACCCCGTCCACTGTAACCGTCACCGCCACCGAATCCGCCACCTTCACCCCCAGGTATTCGGGAATGGGAATACTAAAATCGCTGACGTTGATCTTCCAATTAAAGACCAAATGATTTCCCAAAATCTCGGCGTCACCGGCAATTGGCAAAACCTTTCCGTGTACATTTAATTTCCCCTGAAACGGCTGCGTACCATCTTTAAACGGGACACTCCCCTCAAAATGGCCCTGGGGGAACTTTGACACCTCGAGATATTTTTCCCTCATGTGCGTGTCCCTTAAGTCTATTCCCGTCGTGAGTTTTCCAAGCGCGCAGTCGGCAGAAATCAACATTTCCTTGCCGGATAAATTAAACTTGGCGCTCAAACAATCCCCCTCACCCCGGATCTTAATCATCGCAGGCCGCCCCACCGCGACGAATCTTACCGCGGAGCCGGTCATTTCAAATGATGCTGCAAATGCAAGGGCTGTTAGGTGAAATAACAAAAACATGTTTCCTCCAGCTCTCGTTCTAATCGCCCGCGGCACTACCGATCGACACCAACGGCCCACCCGTTCGGCCAGCATCGGGTTCATTCCCGCGAGCCATCGATACATGCGGTGCCTGCCAGCCATTTTAGGACGTCCCAGACTCCAGGCAAACCCAAACGCATCTCGGGCGTTATCAATTGCTCTCGCCTCGAATAAAACCTGTCCGGCCAAAAATCCCATTTCAGAAAGACTCTGATGATAACGTTCAGGCAGCTCTTGCCTTAATCGCTTGAGCGCAGTCAGCGTGCAATTCCACACCTCTACACGCTTTTGACTACGTCCCTCAGGTCTGAGGTCAATGCCTGCGAGAGGGTCGGGTACAATCACCCACCGGGGACCCTGCATCATCAATTTAATATGAAAGTAATAATCCTCGGACTGCCAGAGCGTATCCGAATACCCCCCCAGAGAAACGACCAGTTCCTTCTGATAGGTTCCCGAAGGCACGAGGAGAAAGTGCGTGATCGCAAAATCAACCGGGTCCATTTGTTCCAAACCCTTAAGACCCTGCACGTGGCTGGAAACTATCACCCCGTCGCGGAAAGAGCTTACCTCGGTAAAGACCACCAATACTCCGCCTTCAAGCGCACGGGTCACCGCCGCGGCCCAACTGGGCATAACCCAATCATCGGCATCGTGGAAATGAATAAAATCTCCAGCGGCTTCTGATAACAGTCGATTACGCGATCTTGCCGGCCCCAGATTCTCGTCATTTCTGATGACCCTTACCGGAATATCGGCTCGCGGGATAAACGGCTCGGGCCTTAGCTCAGAGGCATCGTCACAAATGATGATTTCAACAATGTACTTATAGGCTCCATGGCCGGCTCCATGGCCGGCCCTCTCGTCACCGCCCTGGTCCATGAAACTTTGAACGCATCGGCCGAGGAGTTCCCCTTCATTATGGTAGGTAATTAAAACGCTGATCCGGGCAGGCGACATAACGCCAGTATCATAGACGAACTGTCGTCGATTTGGCCAATGCTAAGCCGTTCTCAGAAAACTGCTAGTACCAATAGCCGTCATAGACGGAGTGCAAAGTGGAGCACTGCACTCGCCGGCCGCTCAGAAGGTATTCCATCGTTGCGACTACCGAAAAGAGGCCGGAGTTATAAAACGCCACCTCGGCCTGTGTATCCGAAACCCGCCCGTAGATCTCCATCTGCGCATTCCACGATGATTGCAGGTCCACTAAAACGGCCGGCCCGAGATTCATCGCTATTGAGTAGCCGTGCGTGGCCGTGACTATAACACTCTCACCGAGAAATGACGGGTTAAAGGCCGTCGCGACACTGCACGGAGGAAGCGCCGGCAACGCGGGCGCCGACTGAACCTCAACTACCGCGCTGCACATCGCAATGCTTCCGCGAGCGTCGGTCACCTTGGCACTTACCGTCTTAAACCCGCTCGATCCAAACGCCACCCGAGCGGTTGCGTGGATGTCGGTCCGCTTTTCAAGCGCTGCGATTGTCACCCCCGAATGTGCCAAATCGCCAAATGTATAGGGCTTCTCAGCGCCCGAGGCGGTCATCGTCAAATCGACGTTTTGGTTGGTGACAACGAGACTGCTGCTGGATGTCAGCACACAGTTTAGGTCGCTTAACCCAATAACCGGCCTGACGGTTACCTGAAACGGACACGATTTCTCAAATCCCTTACCGTCCTTGATCACCACCGAATCGGCGACAACCTTGTCGGACGTTCCATCATTTTTATAGGTGCGAAACACCTCGGCCGATCCCGAAAATTCACCGCTTAACTCTAGACTGGAGAAGGGCCCGTAGGTACCTACTACACTCACGAGAACGCTCACCGTATCACCGCTCGCAACGCTCAAGCCGCCGCCAGCAACCGCTGTGCACGTGAGGGTTACGGGAACCGTTTCGGTCCGATCGCCGCCTTCGATCTTAAAATTAGGAATCTCAAGCTTACAGCCGGCTAAAACCAACAGGCTAACTACCAATACTAACCGCATACACTACACTCCGAAAAATAATCCCAAAAAACCAAATAACACCGAGTTCTTTTAATGCAAATGACGCGCCCAACTCGTAGGCTGACAGACCATCACCCCACTTTCCGAATACGTACAAATTGCTGACGGCGACAGTGCCCTATTTCCGGTGATTTCCGTTTTTCAAGTGGCTTTGTTCCTAGGCGAGCTCTGGTTACAAACTCGACAGTCGATCCGAGCGTCGACGATACCCTTTGAAACCCCATCGATTTTGTATAATTTTTACTAGTATTATCAATTACTTGTATAGACTAGTTAATGCGCAAGTGGCGTGAGTCTTGCAGACTAAATTACGGTAATGACT
>CAZRVZ010000192.1:0-21682 GCA_964603655.1 uncultured Pseudobdellovibrionaceae bacterium
AACGTGTTCCCGCGGGCGGGAACAAAATCAATGCGTTGCGCTAAGCCGCCATTAAGAGTTGAACACGATTGGTAATATCGCTATAACGATTGACTGCGAAGTAGGTTCGATATGCGGACGCTTGGGCGCGCCATTTAACGATTTGAGTCAAGTGTGTCGGGGCTAGTGATGATTCTAGTTTTTCCAGTCGTATCTATCCAGACGCAATCGTGTCCATGATGGCAACTCATGCTTCCGTTATTCCATTTTTGTGCAATTTGAGAGTAAACGGCTGGATCACTCCAAGTCAGACCGGTTACCTGCTCCGTCCCTTTTTGGACGAGAATAACAACCCCTGCCTTCGAATCTTCATAAGCTGCTTCAAACCCCTCTTGGCTCTGCCGTAATGTTTTATCTCGATATCGAAAATTCAGAGTTCCAAATCTGGCCGCTAGACGCTCCTTTGCCGCTGCAAGACTCTGCTCCTTTTCCCCATTTCTAACTTGCCACCCCACCGAACTTACAGCCGTGGAATTCTTTTTAAAATATAAGCTCAACCGATTTTGCTCTCCGTCCCGGTAGGACCAAAGCGTTCCATTATCATCCAGTGATGGAAGCTCCGTAAGGTCGCTCTCCATGGAAGGCTTTCCAAAGCGCTTGATGATCTCATTCTTCGTCGTAGCTCCAGGCATTATCTTCTCTACTTCTTCAAGGACCAGAGGAGCAGAGCTATCAGCGGAATTTTTCATGGTGGCACATGCAAGAAACCCCATAAAAATGGCCATGAGGGCAAAAAATAACTGACTTTTGATCATTGGCGGCTCCGTATTGTTGTTAACTTATCACCATTGTTTTTCTTTATCCATTCATACACTTTGGGTGCAGTTTCTTTCAGTTTCTGAGGATTAAAGATGTAAAACTCAATGTTATCGCTGAAATCCTCGTGAATTCCACCCCAGCCGTTTTTTCTCACAAACTTTTTCTTGTCGCGTAATCGCCTGTAAAACGTTCCTCCAAAGACTTGGTTTGGTTCCCATTCTGCAGCTGCAGCATAGTCCGCTACTTCGCCTTTATCCATTTTCCTATAGACCTCATGCGCCATTTCATGAGCAAGGACATGAGCGAGGGTATACTTGTTACTGAAAGCTGAATCATAGAGAGCAATTTTTTCATTTTCAGAGGCCCCCGGATTTCCAGATCCAGAACTGTCCTTCCCCATCCGGTAGATTCCCTCGATTTTTTTCCACAGATATTCGGGAATCGATTCCAACGCCTCAAGAACTCGTTCCTTTTCTTCTTCTGTCCAGGGTTTAGATTTTTCATCTTGCCTTAACCACCCCTGCGGAAATCCGGGCTTTAGCTTTGGATTCCAGAATTCATAGCCACGTTGGTTCTTGCGGCAATGCGCCCGGACATTCGTGGCTTTGACGTGCGTTCCATCAGCACGGATGTAAGCTCGGCGATGATGCGCTCGAACCCAATGTTCTCCCTGCGGACAGCTCGTCGGAACCTGAACTTTGGCAAGAGCAACGAAAGATAGTGAGACGAAAAGAATGAAGGCGCGAAAAACCATTCGCACAGGCTACGGCATGCCGAGTAATTCGCAAACTTTGAAATCACAGAACAGCGAGTGTGCGGGAACAAATTGGCGGAAGGCTTCCAAGCCGCCATTAATTGTTGAACTCGATTTATTTACCTATGATTCTTCACCAGCCCATCATCGACTCCGGAAGCCCCGCCACCGCGACACACAGTATAACCCATTGAATATTATGGGCTTGTTACTCCACTTACCTTCAATTGCCCGGCAATGCTATGATGCCGCGCCATGCTGGGTTCGGGCTTCATTCCAAATTTCCCTCTCATTCCAAAGTCGGCCAAAAATCCGCTCATTCATCGCGATTTAAGTTGGCTGCAATTCAATGAACGGGTGCTCGATGAAGCGCGAACGTCTCAGAATCCGCTGCTGGAAAGGGCGAAGTTCCTGGCCATCACCGCATCGAATCTGGATGAGTTCTTTATGATTCGAGTGCCGTCACTGGAGCGGTCCCTGTACTCCCGCTTTCGTGCATTGGATGTGCAAAAAGCGCAAAAATTGCGCCGCACCCGCCGGGCGATTCTGGAATCGGTTTCTCAATTTTGCTCTCGTCAAGAGGCGGCCTTGGAGGAATTGGCGTTAGGGCTTGCAAGCCAAGCAATATTCATCGAGCGATCGCCAGAGATGGAGGGATTGGTGGGAATGGCGGGCTTGTCTGGGGAGATGGCCCGAAAGGTATTTCAAGAAAAAATTCTGCCGGCCCTACCGTCTCCCGAGACGTTTCAACCGAAGGATATTTTGCGCCTCGATAATCTTCAGGTCGGGGTGATTTTGGCGGAAAACCTCTGGCTGCGTGTACCCCGCCAACTCGCCACCCTCTATTTAGAGGAGGACGCGCAGTCGCATACCGTTCATGCCTTTTTCCTGGATGACCTGTTGGGGCGTTTCCTGCCCGAGAGCCTTTCAAAGCAGATGACGGTGGGATTTGTCAGGTTGACCAGGGACGCAGATGTCTCGATTGACGTTCAACTGTCTGACACCGAATCCATTCCCGATCGGGTAGTCACCCATGTCAGAAAACGGGAACGAGGTCGTCCTACGCGCTTGCAGATTGCCGGTTGTTTAGATCGTCGGTTTACGGAAAGACTCCTCGGCGCTGCTCATCTTTCGAAGCTAAGTGCGAGCCGAGCGCCCGGAACGCTTTTTCTTCACGGCCTCTGGACGCTTGTGAATCGGGCCACGGATTTTAAGTTCGAAAAACGGACGGAGTTGCTTTACCCGGTTTTGGACACGCGTGTACCCCGAGTTTTTCAGGATGGAGCCTGCCTGTTCCAAAAAATTTGCGAACGCGATGTTCTGCTACACCATCCGTATGATTCCTTCGACGCTTTCGTGAAGTGGATGAAGGTGGTGGCCGACGATCCCGATGTGATTAGCATTGAACTGACGGTATACCGGATGGATTTGCTTTCACCAGTAATCGGGCACCTCAAGCGCGCGGCCAAGGACAAGCAGGTTCGCGTGATCATCGAACTCAGAGCGCGGTTTGATGAGTTAAACAATATCCGCCTAGCCGATGACCTGAGAAAATCGGGAATTGAGGTTGCCTACGGATTCGGAAGGCTGAAACTTCACGCCAAGGTGACTCTGGTCACGCGAAAAGAAAAAACCGGACTGGTTCGCTATACTCACCTCTCAACTGGAAATTATAATTCAGCAACAGCTCGGCAATATACGGATCTTTCCGTCCTAACGGCCAATCCGGAAATAGGAGCCGATGCGCGCCACTTCTTCGACGCGGTTTGGGATGGGCGTATCCCGACATCATTTAAACAACTGGTGGTTGCCCCATCGCGGCTAGCCAGACGTTTGAAGTCGCTCATTCAGCATGAGGCGGACGCTGCCCGGCGCGGCGAGCGCGCGCGCATCGTAGCAAAGGTGAATGCCCTCGTGGACAAGGGTATCGTGGAGAGTCTTTACCGGGCCTCGTCGGCCGGAGTTCGAATTGATCTCATTGTTCGCGGGGCCTGTTCAGTAATTCCCGGAATCAAGGGGCTTTCCGAAAATATTCGTGTTGTGAGTATCGTGGACAGATTCCTGGAACACAGTCGTATCTACTATTTTGGTGCTTCGAAACGAATGTATCTTTCCAGTGCGGATTGGATGCCGCGTAATTTCTTTTCCAGACTGGAAATAGCCTTTCCGGTTCTCGACCCGAGAATTTACCGTTACATCGAGCAGGTGGTGTTTCCTGCCTATTTAAATGACGAAGCCAAGGCCCGCGTTCTGACCCCGCAGGGAGTTTGGCGGCGACGTAGTCGGTCGGGGGCGGTGAATCCGCCGCGTTCCCAGGTTTTGTTTCGAGAGCTAGCAATTCGTGACTATCGTGGGACACCGCTTGAGTCCATCTAAAAGTGAGGCTAAGAGCGGAACGGGACGAACATTGATTCTGATTCGACACGCACACCGAGACAAGAATTTAGGGCAATCATCAGACAATGGGTTGTCTGAAAAAGGGAAGAAGCAGGCTGATGCGCTCACACAACAGTTGCGACACCTTTTGGAAAACGAACAGGTAACGCTCGCCACGAGCCCAAAGGCCAGATGCGTGGAAACATTGGACCCACTGGCGACGGCATTGAACATTGAACTGTGCCGTGATGAACTTCTGCTCGAACAGGGCAACCACGAGGGCGCTGGCGAACTTGCATCGCGGGTGATGGAATTTCTGAAAGGCTGGAAGCGCTCAGACGAACGTGTCACCGCTATTTGTTCTCACGGCGATTGGATTCCGATTGCTACCGAATCGTTGACCGGTAAACCGATAGACCTCAAGAAATCGGGATTCGTCGTCATTACGGTGAAATCCGGAAAACCGGTGTCAACGACGGTAATTCAGGATCTTTTTTCGCCACAGGCGATCCAGAGACTGCCCTCTTGAAATCTGCCGGGTATATTGCACCAGCCCTTGAATTTTAGTCTTGCCTCTTTTTGAGGGTCCAGCCGGTGAAGAAAATAGGCCTGCATGAGCTCGGGCCTTTTCGTGTCACCGGAATTGACAGGATAAGAAACCGTAACGTCCCCATACCAAGCAAATGGCGCGCTGATCACAAAAGGACTGGGAACCGCCTCGATATCTAGGACGAGTCGATCGATTCGCCCCTCACGACTCAAGCGGCCGACCTCGATTTGTTCCGGAGTCGGAGACCTGGCATGGGTGGGAAACGGAAGGTATTGAATAAGGCACACGCCCAGCAATGAGATGGCACCGGAGAACTTGGCTATAGTTCGAGGCGCGAAGGGAATAATCGGCACAACTGAAAGCGCGATAAGCCATGCCAGGGGCGGCATCACCATGATGAGATACTGGCCACCCGCCAGGTGTGAAAGACTGAAGATGGCGATGAAGCTGAGACTGAGCGTTGCCGGTATCGCCGTTTCCGAAAGGGGGCGTGCTCGGAATGCGAGAAGTGAAAGTGGGGCGAGGTAGTACGTGTAATAAAGCAGCTGGCGCCAATAATCCGGTGAGAAGAGTTCGCGCGGGTGCCACACGCGAGCAAATCTGTTTGTGATCTGAACCCGCCAATAACTTTCGAGAAATGCAGGCTGCGAGCTTTGCTTTAGGGCGTAACAATAGAAAAATCCGGTGATGCCAAAGGCAGCAGCCAACGTTACGAGCTGTGGCAGTCGCTTTCGCTGGGACGCGACCAGGATCAACACCGGCAAAAACCCAACGAACGTCATGCTTTTGCAAAGCGCGCATAACGCCAGACATACTCCCGAAAGGACAGTGGTGATTAAGGATAGTCGACTCTGGAGATCGAGTAGCACCACCGACAGGATCCCCCAAAACAACGCTCCGGGATCGAGGTAGATGTTTGAGTGGGTGTTTGAGAACTGAAACCAGGTCCAAAGCACGACAACGCAAAGTGTTGCCGATAACTCGCCCGTTTTTCGACGGACGTAATGAAAAAGAACTGTCAAAAACCCAACATAATAAAGGTGATTGACGATTCTGAGTGACCAATCTTCACCGGGAAAGACCTTCATCCAAAGCGCGTAAACCCAAAGGCCCAGATGAGGATTCCCATAGAACGGGTTGAGATCGGGAATGGAGGGGTTCAGAGTGAACCAGTCACCGGAGCGGGCAATATTTCGCGCGATGGTTGCGTAAAAAGGGCCGTCCAAGGTGATTCCCGGCTCGAAATTTCGCGCGCCAACGCTCAAGAACGCCAGGGTGAAAATCCATAAAATTACCTCCGGCCGAGTAAGGGGTGCGCTTGAACCCGTAGTCATGCCACTTTTGGTTTTCGCAGCGAAAGACCCAGACAACCCAAAAGCAGGGCTGATGATACATAGAACGGAACGTTGTGGTTGAGTTCGAATAATAGCCCGGCGACAGCCGGCCCGCCCACCCTGCCGAGCGCGGCAATGCCCTGCCCTAAACCCAGTGTGCCTCCCTGCTCATCGGCCGATACACTGCGCGAAAGCAGGCTGGAAATAGAGGGGTTCAGCGTTCCGGTTCCCAATGCCATAAACGGGAGTATGGCAACGAAAAGACTGAAATCGCCCCATCCACCGACGATAGGAATTGCGGCCATGGACACCGTTATCATGAGTAAACCGAAACGCAGCAGTTTCCATTCCCCGAATTTTTTTACGAGTCTGCCAATCAATCCGCCCTGAACGATCGTTGCCGTCACGCCGACGATGATCAAGGCGGTGGCTGTGAGACGGGCAGCGGTTTTTCCAGAGTCTGCAATCCCGGGCGCAAATGCCTGTTGTACGAATAACCCGAAAGAGGACTCCATCAGCGAAAAAGCCACGGCGTAACCGCAGGAGAGGGTGAGGAGCTCTTTGACGTTCGGGTGGCGGACTGCGTGGCGAAATGCCGCCAGCGAAAGGGTGGCACGGTGGGCACCACCGACGAGTGGTCGCGATTTATCGAGCGTTTCGGGAAGTGCAACCAGAGCCAAAACAAAATTAAAAAGCGATAGCCCCGCAGCTACGAACATCGGCATTTCAATCGAGATTTGACTAAAAAATCCGCCCAGAGCGGGACCGAAAATAAATCCCAGTCCGAAGGCCGCGCCAATGATACCCATTCCCTTGGCCCGTTGGTCGGGGGGCGTGCTATCGGCGATGATCGCCTGGGCGGCGCCCAGGTTCGCCGCGCCGAATCCCGAAAGCATTCGCGCCAGAAAAAGCCATGTCAGCGTCTTTGCCATGCCGAAGAGGGCGTACCCGATTGCCGCTAGAAAAATACTGACGAGCATTACCGGTCTTCTGCCGATTCGATCAGAAAGACGCCCCCAAAAGGAAGAAAAAATAAATTGCATCAGCGAAAACGAGGCCCCTAAGAGAGTGACGGTGGCCGGGCTCGCACCGAGGGATTCCGCAAAGAACGGTTGTATCGGGATGATGATTCCAAACCCGACTAAATCGAGAAATACGGTCAAAAAAACGATGAAAAGGGTCTTACCGTTGGACGGCTTGGTTGGCATTTGCGGTATTAACGCACGTTGGACGTGGAAACTCAAATGGGGTTCATTGATAAAGATTCATTGAACTCCGAAATCTGGGCAACAGTCTCAATGAGCGGATAGATCGGATCACGTTGCGCCTGTTCAATCGCTTGCGTAAGCCCGGGGTGTCGGGTGACCACCAGGGCGATGAGCGCATTTCTTCGCAGGCCCCCGCGTTTTGCGCGGGTAAAGGGTGTGCCGCCGAAGGCAGCCTCGTACTGCGATTGATCCATGCATGCGGCCGATAAAATATCCGGCACGGCCACGCGCGGAAAATCTGCGGGGCGAGGCAGGGGCACGGCATGTGTATTGTACGGGCACACCTTTTGACAGATGTCGCAGCCGAACCAATAACGAGCCAGATGAGGCCAGAACTCCAGGGGAATGGCGTCTCGATTTTCAATGGTCCAATAGGCGAGGCAGCGGCGGCTATCGAGCTGGTAGTTTTTATCGAGTGCGCCGGTTGGACAGCTGGTTTGGCACGACGTGCACGGGCCGCATCCCCCCAGGGGAGTCCGAATCCCGATTTCGCCGGGGTGCCGAGTATCGAGGGCCAGATCTAGCGTCGTGACGATCTCGCCGAGAAGCAAGAAGCTCCCCCACCGCGGGTGAATGTAACAGGTGTTCTTCCCGATAAACCCAAGCTCCGTCTGTTCAGCCAGGGCCCTTTCTAAAATCGGTGCCGAGTCAACGAGCACGCGAAATTTCCCGTTTGTCGTTTGGACAGATCTCCAGAGTCGCGACAGTTTTTTTTTGAGCACGCGATGGTAGTCCGGTTGGCGTGCATAAGCTGCCGTTAGCGGCTCGGATTCAAGAGCCATTTCGGGCTGATTGTAGGGGAGTGCAAAAACACAGGCACATTTTGCACCGGGCAGGATTGCCTCAGGCCCGCAACGAATTTCCTGATTCCGTTCGAGGTATTTCATATCGGCATGGTTGCGATCGGCAAGCCACTGCAAATATCTCTTTGAGGCCAGCGCGTGATCCAGTGGGACGATTCCCAGGAGTAAGAGACCCTCAGCCGTTGCCAATGCTTCTAAATTGAGGCGCGTGGATGACACCCTTCATGAGATGGCTCTTACCCGCCAAGGAGTCAATAATGCATAGGCGTCGATACCGTGAGCTAAACAATTGTTTTCGAAGCGCTTCAATTTATGTAACTATTATGATTTCAATGAGTTGTATGTGCGACACGATTAGTCAACAAAAGCTCAAGTGTTTTTAATGGAACGCCGAGTCATAGAGTAGGGAGAGGAGCAATGCAGCAACTTTTGATGATTGTTTCGGCTGCGGGAACGAGTTTATATTCAGTTGAAATTTGAAGCATGACCCCCGCTGCGTTTATATTGGTTCAGCGACGAATCAAACACAAACGAGAGAGGTCATGATGAAGACAACAGTAATAGGACAAGGGCGAATAATCAATGAGAAGGCACGTGCTGCGATGCAGGATCTTGAGGAGAATCAAAGCCGAGAGAGTAGGCTTGCCATGATCCAAATGTTGATTCCATTGGCGCTGAAAGCCGTAGAGTACGAACTTCAGGGAGAGGTACGATGTTTGGTTGGTGAACGATATAGCCGTGGAAGCGACCATACCCGTTGGGGCCGTAACAACGGATCGGTTTTTGTGGGTGACCAGAAGATAGCCATCTCAGTACCAAGGGTCAGGCACAAGCTTAAGGAAGAGGAAGTTCAACTTGAGAGCTACCGTGGGTTGCAGAGTCCAGGAGTGATTGACGATATGGTTCTTAGACGTGTGATTAACGGTATTTCCCAAGGAAATTACGAAAAGGCAGCTATCGACGTACCGGAGACATTTGGGATCAAAAAGACAAGCACTTGTCGACGCTTTATTAGGGCTTCGGGTAAGAAACTCAGAGAGTTTTTAGAGCGCGATTTGTCTTCTCATGACATCGTAGCTATTTTCATGGATGGGAAAACATTTGCAGAGAATTCGATTGTCATCGCATTGGGAATTACCATAGACGGAGAGAAGGTGTTGCTGGGCTTTGTGGAGACCAATACTGAAAACCACAAGGTATGCCGACAATTTATCAATGGCTTGAAAGATCGTGGGCTCAACATCGACAATGAAATTCTATTCGTTATCGACGGTGGGAAGGGGCTTTACAAGGGCATCAAGGAAGTAATGGGTGACAAAGCCATCGTCCAACGTTGTCAATGGCACAAACGTGAGGATGTGATGGGTTACCTTTCTCTGGAAAAAAGAGATTATTTCCGTAGAAAACTCCAGACAGCGTATGAACTACCAACGTATGAAAAAGCAAAGGGTCGCCTCTTATTAATACGAAAAGAACTAGCGCTGATTAACCAATCGGCGGTGGGTAGCCTTGACGAAGGGTTCGAGGAAACGCTAACCCTCCATCGCCTGGGGCTCTTCATCAAACTTGGTAGAAGTTTTAAGACGACTAACTGTCTTGAGAACGTGAACAAGGGCCTGGCTCGTTATACAGATCGAGTGGATCACTGGCATAACAGTAATCAACGACAACGGTGGGTGGCGACGGCGATGATGGAATTAGAACCAGGACTTCGAAAAGTTCACGGTTACAAGTTTCTTGGTGACCTCAGAAGAGCGATGGGCGCTCTGAGAGGGAGTAAAGAAAGGATCGCGGCGTAACGATCATGTGGAGAATTTCAACTGAGAAAAAACTTGCGCCCGGCTGCGATTCTGGCGGCAATGTTGGCGGCCTAGTTTCTTATTTTAAGGAAAGGCCGTCTAATGCAGCTATCTAGCGGTCGGAAGTTTTCGATATACGGACACCGAGGTTCGCGGGGAACACACCCGGAAAACACTTTTGCCGCGTTTCGAGAAGCCATTGATGCCGGTGTCGACTACATCGAGCTCGACATTCAGCTTTCGAGTGATCAGATTCCCATCGTCATTCACGATCCGGAGCTCACACCCAACAATTATTGCAGCCGAGAAGGACAGCCTCTGAAACCCCCGTTTTCGGTGGGTCTACTTTCGAGAGCCGAGTTGGCCGCAGTGGACGCGGGAACGAGAGTTCGGCCTGAATTTTCCAACCAAATCGCCGTGCCTGGTGAACCCATTCCGAGTCTGTCGGGAGTTTTTAATTGGCTGGAAAGTCGCGGCAATCCTTGCCGACTCAATATTGAAATTAAGCGTGATGCCGCTCAGGGGCAACCCCAACTTCTTCCAAGCCCGACTCTCCTCGCAAAAACCGTCGTGGCTGTCGTTAATGGGTGCGGCCTGGTGTCCGAAACGATCATTCAGTCATTTGATATGGCCGTGATGAAGGAGGTCTCTCGATTGGCGCCGGATGGAATTCGGGCAATGCTCTTTGAAACTCCGATGGACTTTGTTTCAATCGGCCGATCGGTTGGCGCGCAGATCATCGCGCCGGATTTTAAGTTATTGAGCCTGGAGCTCGTGGCGCAGTTGCATTCCGCCGGGTTTGAAGTGGTACCATGGACCGTAAACGAGGAGCGGGACTGGGCTAGGCTGATTCAGTGGGGAGTGGATGGAATCATCACCGATTATCCCAGGAAGTTAAAAGGATTCGCAAACGGCGCTTAACAGCAGGGTCTAGAGGGTATCGACGAAACGTCTCTCGATCCGCTCGAACACCACGAGTCCAGTTACCAATAAAATCGCGGTGATGAGAAACGAGACTAGGTGAGCGCCCGTGCCGACCCCGCCCACCCCGAAAAACAGGCTGCGGTACCCCTCCGTTATCGAGCACATGGGATTGAAATAACTGATCGTACGCCAGTGGTCATTCATAAGGGATAGTGGGTAGATAATGGGTGTGGCGTACATCCAGATGGGAATCAAAAATCCCATCAAGTGTTGAAAGTCCCTATACCGCGTGCTCAGCGCGGCGACCCAAAGACCGACCCCTAATGCCAGGGCTGCCGATTGAAACAACAAAATTGGGAACTGCCACAACGCTCCTCGCCATTGAAATGAAAACCCGCCGGTCGAAGCAAAATGGAAATAGATCATGAAACCAATCAGAACGGCGAGCTGGATCGCATAGGAATAGAGCTTCGATAAGACAAGCGACAGCGGGAGCAGAATCCGTGGAAAATATATCTTTTGAAAGATGTGGGAGTTATGGAGAAGTGATTGCGAGATGGATTCCAGGCACCCGACAAAATAGCCCCAAGAAAGCAGTCCGCAGAGATAGAAGAGGATCGGAGGCACCCCCTCCGTGGATATACCGGCTGCGCGGCTGAATATCGCCGTAAACAGAATGCTTGTCAGGATTGGCTGGGCAATATACCAGGCAGGTCCCAATACGGTCTGTTTATACTTGGAGATAAATTCCCGTTGCACGAGCACGAAGAGTAGATCGCGATGCCGAATGAGAATCCGCCAATCCGGAAGGCTCCAGCCGCTCGAAACTTCAATAATAGTTTCGTCGTTGGTCATTCCAAACACCGTTGACGGTTGCTCTCCAAAATTAAACTCCGACGAACTGCTCCTCTTCGGTCGAGCCGCTCAACGCCTTGGTCGATAGCGCGCCCCCCGCAATCACCTGCGCCACCTCGTCGAAATAACCGGTTCCCACAAATTTTTGATGAGCGGTGGCGCGGTAGCCATCACGTTCATGGGAAAACTCTGTCTCCTGGAGCCGTGAATAGGCCGACATCCCATCGGTTCTGTAATTCCGCGCCAAATCAAACATGCTGTAATTCAGCGAGTGAAACCCTGCCAGCGTGATGAATTGAAATCGGTACCCCATTCGATAGAGCTCGGCTCGGAACTTTGAAATAGTTTTTGCGTCGAGCTTCTTTTTCCAGTTGAACGAGGGCGAGCAGTTGTAGGCAAGCGGTTTTCCGGGAAAGTGGGCGTGAACTCCGTCCGCGAACTGTTTTGCCTCCGTCAGGTTCGGTTCGGACGTTTCGCACCAGATGAGATCGGCAAAAGGCGCATAGGCGATCCCGCGCGCAATCGCCGACTCAATCCCACCGTTCATATTATAAAATCCCTCGACGGTACGAGTGCCCGTGAGGAATTTTTTGTCGACTGGGTCAATGTCCGAAGTGATCAGATTCGCGCCGTTCGCGTCGGTCCGGGCAATCAGCACCGTTGGAACATCGAGTACATCCGCGGCCAATCGAGCCGATACGAGTTTTTGGATCGCCTCATTCGTCGGGACGAGAACCTTACCGCCCATATGCCCGCATTTCTTGGCGGAGCTCAGCTGGTCCTCGAAATGAACGGCGGCGGCCCCCGCCTCGATCATCGCCTTCATCAGCTCAAACGCGTTTAAGTTACCGCCAAATCCGGCCTCGGCATCGGCGATGATCGGCGCCAGCCAATGGATCGAGTCCGAACCGGACCCGGCCTTTTCAAGGTGCTGAATCTGATCCGCACGGAGAAAGGCGTTATTGATGCGACGAACCAGCGCCGGCACACTGTCTGCCGGGTAAAGGCTCTGGTCGGGATAGGTTTGAAAGCTTTGATTCGCATCGGCCGCAACTTGCCACCCGCTACAATAAATGGCCTTGAGCCCCGCCTGAACCTGCTGAACCGCCTGATTACCCGTGACGGCCCCGAGCGCATACACACCCTCGTCAGCCTCAAGGAGATCCCAAAAGCGCTCCGCGCCCAGGCGGGCGAGTGTGTACTCCAGGCAAATCGAGCCACGGAGTTTGTCCACGGACTCAGCGGAATAGCCCCGTTTGACATTTTTCCAACGGCGACTCGTATTCCAATCACTTTCGATCTCTCTTAAATCGCGCGGCTTCATAGTGACCCCTTTTCTAGAATTTGGTCGTAACAGGCAGTGGTGAGAAAGTTGCAAAAATGTTTGTCGGTAGTCAGCGAATCGAATATTTGGGCCGCCAGTTCGAATTTTCCACCGGAATGGTTTTGGGTTTCCTCGGAAAGGAACCGTCTGAATAGTGCCACGTCAATCTTACGCCCATCCTCAAGTTTGGCATTTGGATTATTGATCCATTGCCAAAGTTGCGCTCGGGAAATTTCAGCGGTGGCCGCATCCTCCATGAGATTGAAAAGCGGGACACAGCCGTTTCCTCGCAACCAGGCCTCTAAGTATTGCACACCCACGGCGATATTATTTTTCAACCCGGCCGAGGTAATCGTACCGGGAGGAATGGCGAGGAGATCCTTGGCCGTCACCTTCACATCGGAGCGATCGATACTGAGCTGATTGGGTTGTTTCATGTGGGCGTCGAACACCTCGAGCGCGATTGGGATGAGCGCCGGGTGCGCAACCCATGTGCCATCGTGACCAGCCTTGACCTCTCTCAATTTGTCCGCGCGAACCTTTTCCATCGCTACGCGACTCAGCTCGGGATCGTTTTTAATGGGTATCTGAGCGGCCATGCCACCCATGGCATGCGCGCCTCTTCGATGACACGTTCGGATGACGAGTTCGGAATAGCTTTTGAGGAAATGACAGGTCATCGTCACCTGTTGTCTGTCGGGTAACAGGAAATCCGCGCGATTTCTGAATTTTTTAATGAAGCTGAAGATATAGTCCCACCGGCCGCAATTCAGTCCCGCCGAATGATCCCGAAGCTCATAGAGGATTTCATCCATTTCAAAAGCTGCCAGAATGGTTTCTATGAGTACCGTGGCTTTGATCGTGCCTGGTTTTATTCCCACGAGATCCTGGGCGGCCATAAAGACGTCGTTCCAAAGACGTGCCTCTAAGTGACTCTCCAGCTTGGGTAGGTAAAAATAAGGGCCGCTACCTCGTCGAATGAGCTCCTGTGCGTTGTGAAAAAAGAAGAGACCGAAATCAAAGAGGCTGGCCGAAATCGGCCGGCCTTCGAGCCGAACGTGTTTTTCCTCCAGGTGCCATCCCCGGGGGCGCACCATGAGGGTGGCGATTTTGGGATTCAGAGCATAATGCTTTGACTCGACAGACAGGGAGATGTTTCGCCGAACTGCATCGAATAAATTTATCTGGCCCTGAATCGTTCCAGTCCAGGTCGGAGAATGTGAATCCTCGAAATCGGCCATGAAGACCTTCGCCCCCGAGTTGAGCGCATTGATAACCATCTTGCGGTCCACCGGCCCGGTTATTTCGACGCGGCGATCAATCAGATCGGTCGGAACGGGAGCAATTTTCCAGGTGCCCCTGCGTATCTCCTCGGTCTCCGGAAGAAAGTCCGGAAGCACTCCGCGATCGAGTTGGTCCTGAACCCCCTGGCGGCGCAGCATAAGCTCGCGACGCCTGTCGCCGAATCTGGATTCCAGATCGGCAATAAAACGCAGCGCGTCTGGGGCAAGAATGGACCGAAACTCCGGCGGATTCGAGCCAAGAATTTTGAGTTCCTGAGCGGTTGCCATTTTCTGTCGGGGATCGGTTTATTGACGAATATTGATCTTAGATACAAGCGCAGGAAAATTCAATACGGATTGGGTCGGGGGCCTACGCAGTCCATTTTTCACGCGGCGGAAGCCGCGAGCCCAGGCGGTCTTTGAGGTGTATGAACGCCTGCGCGGTGAGTTTCACGTCGCCCATCGAGCGGTGGCGTTCGTTTGGGGCGCAGCTCAGTCCGAGCCGATGGGCGATCTTATCTAGATTGTGGCCCGATTCCTGCGGGAACGCGCGCCGGGAAAGTAAAACCGTATCGTAAACCTCAAATTGTTTTTTCACCTTTCTCTGGACCAGGTACTTCATCAGAAATCCCAGGTCGAATTTCGCGTTTTGCGCCACCAGCCAGGCCTGTCCCGCGAACTCCAGGAACTTCGGAATAACCTCATCTATTACGGGAGCATCGGCCACCATCTCATTCGTGATCCCATTAACGCGGCTGGCATCAGGTGGAATGAGGCGCTTGGGATTTACCAGGCTGTGAAAAATATTGGTCTCATCGATAGAATTTCCCAAAATTTTCACCGCCCCGATTTCAACGATCTCATCCCCGCCCCAAGCGGAGAGACCGGTCGTTTCCAGATCAAAAACTACAAATTCATCCAGTTCCAGCGATAGTTGCATATCTAGCCCCCCAAAATCCACGCCAGGTGAATGGCGTGAAGGTAATGCCACTTTCATCTTTGTGTAAAGGGCGCTTTTGTAGTAATTCAAGACCATCTAAAGGCGCGGCATGTTAAAAGATTCTCAATATTTAAATCGGACGAATACCCAGTGTTCAGAAATCGAACAGACATACGGAAAAAATTTCCACATATTGGACGATCCGTTTCTGTTCACGACGCTCGCGAAGCTATGTCACCCGGATTGTAAGCAACCCATCATCAATCAGTTGCTCGACATTCTCTACCGACAGTTGGTGAAGGTGGTCGTCAACGCGGAATTCCCGTTGGTTGAGGTCGGACTCGAGACCCGCATGTCCAGGCTGCATCCTGAGGGCTTTTTTGCCGCGAAAGTCATCGATCCAGCGACTCGAGTTGTCAGCGTCAACTTGGCTCGCGCGGGAACCGTGCCTTCCCAAATTTGTTTTGACGCGTTTAACTATTTTTTAAGTCCCGAAGGTGTTCGCCAGGATCACATCGCCATCAATCGAAAAACTGGCAAGGACGATCAGGTGGTGGGGACGCACCTCGCGGGAGCCAAAATCGGCGGAAACATCGATGGCGCTTTCGTTGTCATTCCCGATCCAATGGGGGCGACGGGATCGACGATTCGATCGGCATTGGAGATTTATCAAGGACACGGAAAGGCTCGCAAATTCATTGCCATGCATTTGGTGGTGACGCCAGAGTACCTGGCGTCGGTGAGTCGCGATTACCCGGATCTCATTGTTTATGCCGTAAGACTGGATCGGGGGCTCAGTTCGCCTGAGGCTCTAAAGGCGATTCCTGGCGCTGTGTCGGGCGAGCGGGGGCTAAATACCAAACAGTACATCGTGCCTGGCGCCGGGGGACTCGGCGAAGTCATCAATAATTCCTATGTTTAATATTTTCTCGCTTTCATTTGTGGCGGTGCTGGTGGCTATCGTCCTTGCGATGTTAGTGACCCGTCAAAAAACGCCAGGAAACAGGGCGCGAGTTCCGCCGGAAGATGATTTTGATGCTCCGGATGCAGCTCTTCAATCGATGGATTCGGTGGTGGCGTTAGCGGAGGGCCTGTGCCTTGAAAGCGCTCTGTCGATTAGGGAAAAGGTAGAGGTATCACCGAACGAAACCTATTGGATTGCGGAGAGTACGAGTCCGGTTTTTCAGGGGCAGTATGTATTCGGACTGCTTCGGGTATCCACCAAGGATGAATGCGTTACGCTCGCGTCGCTTTTGGAGTTCAAGGACTTTGTGAAAAGCACCGGGAGTACCAAGGGACTCATGTTGACGAACGGGTTTTTCACCCGCGATGTTCATCAGCCTCTCGAAGGTCCCCGGGTATCGTTGTATAATTCCCGTCGCATTCAAACCGAGCTCGCACGACTGGGGGCGATCTGATGGCGATTCGAAAGGTGGCGAGAATGGGACACCCGGTCTTAAGAACAGTTGCCGCAGCCGTGCCCGAGGCGACGATCCGTACGCCTGCCATTTCTGGGCTCATCCACGACATGATCGAGACGATGTTCGAATACGAGGGGCGCGGGCTGGCGGCGCCGCAGGTCTACGAAAGCGTGAGAATTGTGGTGATGCTCTGGAATTTGAAAAAGGGCGACGACAATTCGTCCATTCTCTGTTTGATAAACCCCGTCATCACGCTTCTGACGGAGGAAACGAGCACCTACTGGGAAGGCTGTCTGAGTCTTCCCGGTTTGAGAGGGAAGGTAACGCGTCCTAATCGACTATCGCTGGCCGCTCTGGGGCCAAAGGGCGAAAAAATCCAGATGAATATCGATGGTTTTGAAGCGACTGTCGTTCAACACGAATGCGATCATCTCGATGGGAAGTTATACGTGGATCGCATTAAGGATATGAAAGATTTCGCATTCACCTCAGAATACGAGCGCTATTGCCTGCCGGACGATCCCGCGAGCGAAGCGGTTGACGAATGAAGCGGGGTCCGAAAAAGGCGGCTGGCGTTTCGCACGGCTCGCACGACTCGAACAGCTCGAGTGACGAACATTCGCTTCCGCGATCACCTGTTGATTTCGACTGCCTCGAAAAAATTACCCACCGTGCATTTTTTCAGGCGTTGATGATGATCGACATTGCGAACCATCAACGGGGTGAAGTTCCCAAGGGGGAGCCCAAGGTTGGCGGCCACCCCTCGGCGTGTGCCTCATCCCAGCATATTTTATCGGCCATCCACATGGTGTCCCGACAGCCCGAGGATTATTTCGCCTGCAAGCCGCACGTTTCTCCGCTGGATCACGCGCTCAATTTTAATCTGCAAAACTTCAGATACCCCGGCGGCAAACGTTTTACGATGGATGAATCCCGAACCGCCATGCGGAATCTGCGCCACCTGTCCGAACGTGGGGAGCCGGTCTTTCAGTCCTATCATGCCGAAACGGATCCCGATTCATTCCGCTATTTTCCATCGGGCTCGGTGGGAATTCCACCGGTCAACGCGCTCTATACGGCGCTCGGTTATGATTTTTTAAAGCACCACGACCACGACTTGGGCGAGGACCCTATTTTCTGGTGCCTGATGGGCGACTCCGAGTTTCGAGAGGGCTCGCTGGCCGAAGCGATGCCGGATGCGGGAGAGAGAGAATTATCCCGGGTGGTCTGGATAGTGGACTACAACCGGCAAAATTTGGATGGTACCCGCATCTCCAATGAAAAGGCGTTCGAGGGATCGGACGCCGATCGAATGGCCCGAATTGGAAGGGCAAATGGCTGGGACGCGATTATTCTAAAGCACGGAAAGCTCCGGCAGAGGGTATTCGCACAAACCGGTGGCGATGAGCTGAAGCGGGTGCTGGATCAGGAAACCTCCGATTTTGAGTTCCAATCTTTGCTTTCGGCCAACAATTCCAAATTGACCAGAAAATGGCTGAAGGAAAAATCGTCAAAGCTCGATGGCCTTTTAAAAAAGTTGTCCGACGCTGAACTCCAAAAGACGCTTTTAAATCTCGGGGGTCACGATTTAGAGACATTGGTTGAGGTTTTTCAAGGATTGAGAAACCGCGCGGACCGAAAGCCCGCCTTGATCATCCCTTACACCATCAAGGGTTTTCGATTGGAATGCCAGGCCAAATCCGGAAACCATTCGTCGTTACCGGAGCCCTCGGAGCTGGAAAAGATGGCTCGAGAACTCGGGCTTTCCTCAAACGATCCGTTTCAGGATTTTCCAACGAGCTCATCCGAGTACAGCTGGTTGCGAAGGCGTCGCGACGAGCTCAACTCGGGTATCGATACAGTTCTGGAGCGGGTGTCGAATCGGCGAAAAAAATTTGTGGACCTGGGAAAACAGGTGGCGTGGCCCATCGATTTTAATGTGACCGCCCTCAAGTTCAATCCGGTGGCGCACACGCAGTGGATGTGGGGGCAGGTGGCGGCGAAGCTGGATCGTCTGGCCCGCGATAAGGACACTTCGGGGAACGTGGCCCCTGGTCCGGCCCTTGTCCCCGCTGATAGCGAGTGGAAAAAAGTATCCAAGCTCTTCGTGACGATGGCGCCCGATGTGGGAAGCTCGACCAATACGAGCCCGAACATGAATGGCAAGTTGTACGGCGACATCGAACAGCCTGACTTTGAAGCCCTGTTCGGGGCAAAAGATGCCAAGGCGCCCGACGTAATGCCCAATCAATCCGAGCGCACCGGGCATATTCGATTCGAGATCGCCGAGGGCAATTGTATGTCTGCGGCGGGGTCGTTCGGCAAGTTCGCGTATTTCACGGGAATTCCGCTTTTTCCATCGATGACGATCTACGATTTTTTTATCAAACGCGCCCTGGACCAATTTTATTACAACCTCTACTGGCACTCCTCATTCGTTACGATGGGGACTCCGTGCGGTGTCGCGCTGGCGCCCGAGGGGGCTCAACATTCGTGGAAATCCGATTTCCAAATCCCCAACTGCGTGACCTGGGAGCCCGCTTTTGCGAAGGAGCTGGAGTGGATCCTGGCTGATGTCTTGCGACGCCATTTTACCTTCGACAATGCGAGCCGAGAGGCGGTGCTAATCCGGTGCGTGACGAAGGGCTTGAACCAAAAGGATTTTTTGGACAACCTGAGGGTTCAGCCACGATTCGCCGGTCAATCCGACGATGCGGTCTATGCGAACATCCGGCCGGACGTTTTGGCGGGCGGGTACCATCTGATCGACAGACGTAACGAAAGCGATTACCGGCCTGGCGACAATGTGATCCATCTGTTTGCGATGGGCGCGTTGGTAGCCGAGGCCATCGCAGCATCGCGGCTGCTTTTCGGTCGCGGCATCTGCGCCAATGTATTTGTGGTAACAAGTCCCGATCTTCTGCTCGGTAATTTTGCCGAAGAAGACCACTATCGCCATTTGCGCGAGGGGCTTTCAGTCGATGGAAGCTTACACCTTTCGCGCCAATCGGAAGCGGAACGGAAAATAAAGAACTACTCCGAATGGGTGGCGTTGCGCGGGGCGCGCATTCCGATTCTTTCAGTGCATGATGGTGAGCCGGGGCTTCTCGATAATATCGGCTCGATAGTGGGGGCCCTGCACCGCACCCTTGCTGTTCGGAAAACCTCGAAATCCGGCACAACCGCCGACGTGTTCAAATACCACCACCTCGACGCCGGGAGTATCGTAGCGGCGGGTGAGGCATTACTCGAGGAGATGGCGCGCGAGGAGATCGTCGTGCATGGAGATTGGGTGGGTGGGCGTGGGGATGAGGTTGACCCACGTTCGCGCTGACTACACGGAGATTCTCAGGTGACAATCTTCGTTAGAAAGTGGGCGTTGGATTTGTGTGAGTCCACTCACTAACTCTTGGCGAGGGCAGTAGCATCGTGATGGCATCGTGGTGATTGTGGAAATCACTTCACTTTTTTGCGCGATTCAATCTGCTATACTTGCAAATGAGTCCAATGGGGTGCATTGGCGAGAAGGGTTTGGATGCCTTCCCGTTGTTAGATTTCCCGGATGAAATCGGTCGTCTTTAAACAATTTGGGAGGTTCGTATGCGTACAAAGCATTTCTGGAAAAGTTATTTCATGGTTACCTATTTGGTCGCTTCACTGGTGGTAGCGCCGCTGGCCGGATGCAGCCGGCGCGAGTCGGTTTCGCCCCATTTACAGCAGAAGACATCGACCCATGAACAGCAAAAGACATCCTATGGCGCGGCGATAATCGAGGTGATTTCCGGAATTGTGGGCATGTTTTTGGTGAGTAGCTGTGGGAGTAGTACTTCAAGTGCCCTATTAGCCATCACCGGTGTGGCGCAGATGGGTCGCATGGTGGACGCAGAGGTAAAATATTGTCTGGCCAGTGATATGGCTGACAATGATTCCTGTGATTCTCCGGTAGTTACCGGCACGACGGATAGCACGGGTGCCTATAATCTCAGTGTCGCGGCGCAAACAGAGCCCATGATTATAGAGGTTTCAGGAAAGCCTGACGGATCGACCTATTATGTGGATGAAGCCGACGGTACGAAAGTAACCGTGGCTGACAAGGAAACCCTTGAGGTAGTGGTAGCGGATCCGTCGGTGGCGGGTGAGTATCCGGCCACGCCGTTTACTAAGACCGCATATCAGATGGTCAAGAATCAGCTGGGAACCGAAATGAGTGGAGTTTCGATTGACCACATGAAAACCTATTCGGAAAATGCATATAAACAGACGGCTGAAGCGTTTGGTATCAGCGACTATACAACGCTCAAAGCCATCCCGGCCAACCCAGGTGATCCCAGTGCCAGTATGAACGCGGCGGCGTTTGCCATGGGGCAGTATTCCAAGTTTTTGGATCAAAACAATATCTCGCCGGCAAACGCGATGGTGGCGGTGGATTATATCGCCAAGGGTTTTAAGGACGGGAGTCTGTCGACAAGTGATATGCCTGCGGCCTACCAGGGACTTGCGACCGCGTTTGAAAATTCTACGACCGGTTTCTTAGCGGCGGCGGCGGCCTATGTCAGTGACCCCCAATGCCCCAAAGGGTTGGGTGCGGTCTATACGGCAAACAGTGCTCAGTGGGTGGCGCCCGACTCAACTCCCCAGAACTATGTGGGAGCGGCATATGACTATAATAAATCCAAAGACGCAGCGGTTACCGCCGGTAAGACCTTCGTCGATCCTTGCGATCCCGCTAGTTTAAACAAAGCAGCGTGCCCGAAGCCGGAGTATATCGCTGCTGGAGACTATAAGCCAGCAACGTATGACACGTTTAAGAATACCAATAATGCCACCGTCACGTATGGTGTTCCAACGGGGGTAACGGGTTACACTGGAAGTGGCGAGAGTCAGTATAGCTTTAAAGCTCCACCGAGTTCGACAGACTATAAGGCCGGTAACTACACGCCCCCAACGGGTGGAATAGCGTATACGTCACTTTTTGCCCAGTGTGACGTGTCGAGCACTACCGGCACGATCACCCTGAAGAAGACGGATGGCACGGCGCCGAGCTCGCTCATCTACACCTATGCTGTAAAACGATATGTTGAAGGGACGGGTATGGTTGCGGGAGCAACTGGTAGTGGTACCAGCACGTCATTTACAATCTCGCTTTCCACCGCTGGAAACTATATGATCGAGGTTGCACTGACCTCTCCGTCACCTCAGAATGTGATGATGAGCTGCTACAAACCATAGCGGGTTTCAATGATTCGCGGAGCC
>CAZRVZ010000193.1:0-52991 GCA_964603655.1 uncultured Pseudobdellovibrionaceae bacterium
AGAGTAGCCACCTAAGATTTACCTTGAATTAAATGCGATACGCGCTCCAGCGACTCCGGGAACTGCTTGCGAATCAATTCGTGAGTTGCAAATTGCATATCGGCGTAATCAAACCCCGGCGACACCGACTCGGAGATGAGGGCATAAGAGCCGCTCTTCACAAGTATGGAACCCTTCCAAAAACCGCCGGGAACGAGTCGCTGCGCGCAGTGGCCGGCTTTTAAATCCGCGCCCATGGTGAAGGATTCGACATGGCCGCCGAGATCTAATGTGGTGTACACGGCCGGGTCACCTAGGTGGAAATAATGGACGATGTCGGATCGGTTCTGGTGTAGGTGGCCCGTAGGACGATCCGAGGTCAATAAATAGTATATGGTCGTACAAAGCGAGCGGCTGCCCCGGCCGTCAATCTCAATGCTTATCGGAGAGCGATAGACCTCTGAAAAATATCCTCCCTCCTGGTGAGGGGATAGTTTGAGAAAATGTATGAGGTCGTTGGCGGTTAATTTAGAATTCATTTTCGACGGACGACCACAATAATACTTGATAAGGTATTTGATTTCAGAATTAGAGCCTAGGGTCCCCGTGTCGTGTCGAAACCCGTAGCCGAATTGGCACCGGGGCCATTTCTGCCGAGCATTACCAGTGGTGAGGTTGGGAAATCTACGCCTAACCCAGCCCGGAATTATTGCTGCGAGCTGGCATGTGCGTTGCAACGCAATAAGATTGTACGGGTAGTGGGACCAGTTGAGTTTCCCGGCTCCTGCTTACGGCCGAGTGTTCGCTTGGGGTGCTCGCGCCGCCTTCCGGTCGGCTTGCCTATGTGCCCTTGCCCAGGCTAGGAGCCTGGGCAGGGACACCCTTCCAACTTAATTTATGCGGCCTTCAGGAATGGAACGCACTCGCTGCGATTCCAGTTGCGATTAATGGTTCGGTAGCGCCGTTGGTTGCGTGAGAATTCGCGAGTAAATGTTTTTGCGTGACGAGCTAGAACGCGATCCACGAATTGGTAATAGCATCGGTAAAGATGCGTCGAAAGAAACTTGAGGTGCCAGGTCGGTGTTGCTTTCGTGGAGATTAGATATTTACGAGAAAAATTTCGTATTTCCCGATTCATGATTCGATACCACGCGTTGGCCTCCGAGTTGTGCAGAAAGTTTCCTGCAAACAGTGGGCGTGAGCCGCAAAGAAGCCCCACCTCAAAACCGTGGCCTATTGTTTTTGTATAACTTCGGCACGTGATTGTTCGGTTTTTGAACGTTGTTGTTTTCATTTATTCTCCTGTTATTAATCGTTTTGAATCGACTTTCGATTCGCAGTTATATCGGACGGTGTACTTAGGGAGTTTAGCGGGGAATTGTGAAGCAATCGCAGTTGAGTTTATGCAGCCATCTTCAAGATCGGAAGTGACGACCAGCAGCTATTGGATCGCGCAAGGTTGTCGGCGGTTTCCAATAGGCGCACGACTCGCAATCCTTGATAGGCATCAGTTTGCGGCGTTTTGCCATGTTCCAGGCAATCTACCAGATGGTCGATTTCAAGTTGTAGGGCTTCGGTGGATGGTACGGCCGGAGCCTGAATGTCACCCTGTCGATATTGCAGAAACTGTGTGTAGTTTTTTTCACGATCGGCAAATTCGGATGAGTCGACCCCTTTGTCGAATATCTTGATCTTCTGGACGACGTCCACATCATCATAAATCGCCATTTTTTTGCGGCCCGTTATGATGGTTTCGCGCACTTTCGTCGGGCAAAGCCAACTCGCCTGAATAGATGCCACAAAACTTGAGGCATAGTTCAGGTGGAGATAGGCGATGTCGGGTTGCGGCAGGCGCGCCACGTTTTTCGCGGATACCGAAATCTCTACAGGGTCTTCATGGATCAATTCATTCAGAATGGAGAGATCGTGGGGCATGAGATCATAGATCACGCTCACATCGGGCTGGTAGAGACCCAGGTTCATGCGTGACGAATGAAAATAGAGTAATTCACCCAGGCCGTTTTGGTTTACGAGGTTTTTTAGATAGCGAACGGCCGGATGGTACACAAAGGTGTGATCGACCATGACGATTTTCTGGTGTTTCAGGCTGAGATCAAGGAGTCGTCGGCATTCAATTTCGGTTTTTGCGAGCGGTTTGGTGATGAGAACATGCTTCCCATTTTCAATGGCCGCCTTTGCCAGTTCGTAATGGCTCTGAACGGGCGTCGAGATAACGATCAGATCAATTCCCGGGTTTTTCAATAAGGCATGGGTATCGGTTGAAAAACTAACTGACGGGTATCGGTGTTCCAGAGTACCCCAGCGCGCCGCGTTTAAGTCGCACGCCGATACGACATTGATTTTCGGATTGTCCGCCAAGTTGCGGAGAAGGTTGGGTCCCCAATAGCCAATTCCAATAATGCCAGTTCGAATCATGGTTTTCCCGGGTTGGGTCGAGTGGACAGCTTCATTTTATTATCGGTAAAAAATGGGAAAAGGGTAAGTCGCGCTGCGAATCAGAAGAAGACAGAAACGTAATTCACGAGACCTCCAATGAATGATACGAATAGTTGTAGAAAAGCCATGTGTCATGATTCAACGCACCATAAACCCACGTAATAGGCGACCGATTCATTGTAGACTCAATCCCCTGGCTAATCTCGGTGTCCCAAAACCCCAACAATCGAACTAAGGCTCAGGGCCTTTTTAATGACAACGCCCACATGACGTTTGCGTAAGTGAGGCATGGAGCTATTTTTCCATATATGTAAATCTTGAATACCCCTATTTAAGATTTACATATATCAAGTACGGTAATCTCGGCAGTCGCGGCAAATGGATGGAATGCGGTTGAGGGTTCGCCAGCGCAGTCGAATATCGCGAAGTTTGCGGCCGTTCCAAAGTTTTTGAAGCCCGTCTTTGTGCGTTCCGAGCATGAGCTCGCTCGATGCCTCGAAATCGCGGCAGGCGCAGGCCCCGATTGAGCCGTTTGAATAGACACGCAGCCCTTCGCTCAGTCGATGACAGGGAACAAAGGCACGCGGCAACTTAGCTTTTCGGGTGAGGTGTCTGGGCAGCTGAACGTGACCGCCCCAATCGTCGGCGCGGTGGGTGAGCGTCACCGCGGCTTTTTTAAGTCCAGGGCCATAAAGGGCCTCTATTTTTTGAAAATCGGGGTGTGCCAGAATTTCCCGAGTGGGGTGGCCGGTAGGCTTCAGACTAAAAAACACTTTTACCGGATATTCCTGTTTTGCATTTTCTAAAAGAAGGGCCTCGATATTTTTTAACATGCGTTGATAGAGCGCGACTTTGAAAAACTGCGAGTAGGCTTTTTCACCCCAAAGCACTGTGGAAACGGTCAACCACTCCAGCCCGGAACCCACTAGAGCGCCTACATCGAATCGGTCGAGGTGCTGAAGTGTGGTGAGGAAGCCCACCCCGGAAAGCGACGGAATGCTTTTAGCAATGCGGATTCTCTCCAAGATTAGCGGATCTAATAACGGCTCACCTATGACCGTAGTGAGATCTAGCTTACGCCCGCCTATTTCATTGAATTGTCGAACAACGGCTTCGAATGTTGCCATCTCCATAGTTTCGGCGGGGCGCAGCATTTTAGAATTTGGACAGAAGTCGCAACCAGAGTTGCAGGCGTTGGTGGTCTCAATCGAAAGCGAAGGAATAGAGACTTTGGGATCTGCGATAAGCGCTTTAATGTAAGCCAAGCCCACACGTCCAAAAGTACTCAATTTCGGGGGCACTGGCCGATACTAGCGAGCCATCTTGCTCTTGCCCACCACAAAAATCTCCCGGCTTTGTTTGCGGGTGGACTCAGGGCGCAATAATCTGGTGTTATGGAAGCGTTTGCGAAACTCGGATTCTATTGATTTTAGGGACTCGCTCATAAATATTTTCACGACGCAATGGCCGCCGAGCGCGAGCACCTGGTCGCTAATCCTCAATGCGCCCAGGGCAAGCTCGGTAGAGCGGTCGGCGTCGACAGATCGAATGCCCGTCGTCTTAGGTGCCATGTCGCTGAGCACTATATCTACCGTAGGGTTAGGCGAAATGAATTGGAGAAAATCCATTCCTTCGATGTCTTGCTGCGCAAAGCGGATTCGGCTGTCTGAAACATGAAGGGGCGAAAGATCGATGGCGAATACGGTGGCCGATGGAGCGACCTCAAGGCAATACTGTGTCCAGCTTCCGGGCGCGGCGCCCAAATCGAGAATCAGCTTTGCGCCAGCGAGAATGCCGTCCTTTTTGTGAATCTCCTGAAGTTTATAAACGCTTCGAGCCTCGTAATTTTCGCGCCGGGCCTTCTGAGTAAAGGGGTCATCATTCCAATTTCGCATGGTACTCCGCCACAGTTAAACCGGACATGGACAGATGGCATAATGCAAAATCATAGCGAATGGGATCATCCGGTCGGAAAGTTCTTAGCCGGCTCGTTGCAGCCTCACAGGCGGACCATGTAGCTGCACGGGAGTGGCTCCACCCCAATTCGCGAATTACCTTCAGAACGTGTGTGTCGATCGGTAGCATGAGCCGAGCCGGGTCCCAGGATTTCCAAAGCCCCAGATCAATCCCGTCTTTCGGGCGAGCCACCCAGCGCAGGAAAAGATTCAGTCGCTTACACGAGCTGCCGCGATCGGGGTCTGAAACCAGGTAATGCATGCTCCTTTCTCGCCGGGTATAAAAAGACTTGAGTCGTTTATCGAGCGGAAGGGAGTGCATCGCCCGCACAAACCCCGCCAGGGTTTCCCGAGTGGAGTTGGCTTGGTGACTCAAAAAAAACCGTTCAATCGATCCGTGGCGGTCCAGGATTTCGGCAAGCCATGAGCAAACTATTTCAATGTCGATTCCCTTTGTGAAACGGTGGCAAAAAGGTTTTAAGCTTTCAGCCAGAGACGCGTTCCGAATGCCGCGAGCAGGGGAGTTCCCCAGGGCGTTAAAGACGTTTGATAGGCTCGCGAGAATCGAGGTTACATTACCGTAAGCCAGAATTGCAGCTAGAAAGGCCGAGACCTCCTGATCTTCGCGTGTCTGAAACCGGTGAGGCCAAAGAATGGGATCGCGATCGCGATGAAACGCGGTCTGGAAGTCCCGGTGAGCCCTGTCCAGTATCGCTGCGAGCCGGGCATGGGAAATTGTTTGTAACGTCACCCGCAATCAGTAACACACTAGCGGGCTCTTTTCCTGGAAAGACGGGGGGAGTTCAACACTTCAAATACGAATTTGTTTTCGGCCTCTAGTTTGCGGGCGATCCTGAGAATCTGTTTTTGCGCGCCGGTGATAAACCCCTTATGAGCCCCTTCGCCCATGCGTTCCGACTCATCCTCGAAGGATCGCCGATCCCGGATTCCGAGGTTGCGAAGCATTTTGGTTCTGAAATCATCCGGCATTCCTGCCAGGGCAAAGGCCAATACTTTGGGGGAAACTTTGGAGAGTAGCTCGGCCAGAATGGCCTCATCGAGATACGATAACTCCTCAAAATACACCACCCGCTTCATCACATGAAAAATAAACTCTTCATCCTGAAATTTGGCCTGTTCGATTATACGGCTGCGGTTATTCCCATCGGCCTGTTCGATGAGGGTCGCAAATTCGATGAGGCCGATGGCGCTCTTTTTAAAGCGTTCTAAATTCAATTTCTTGTCGCGGGGCATACCCATTCATTATATTCTTAACGCATTTTTAAAACCAGGAGTCAGTCGCATGGATCGCTTCGTACTAGCCATTGATCAGGGAACGACCGGGTCGACGGCGCTTATTGTCAATTCTCAACTTGAGATCGTTGGGTCGGCGTCGGTGGATTTTCCGCAACACTTTCCCCGGCCGGCCTGGGTCGAGCATGATCTCAATGAGATCTGGGCTTCGGTGTGCCAGGTCGTGACCGAGGTCCTCAAGGGCTCAAGGGTTTCGCCGGACCAGGTTGCCGCCATTGGAATCACTAATCAACGAGAGACCACGTGCGTGTGGGATCGCAACGGCCTGCCCGCGGCGAGGGCGATAGTTTGGCAGGACAGGCGGACGGCCGGGCATTGCGAGTCCCTCAAAAAACGGGGGCTTGAAAAAATGATTACCCGGCGCACGGGGCTCCTTTTAGATCCCTATTTTAGCGCGACGAAAATGGCCTGGTTGGCGAAACACGTTCCCGGGCTTGCCGCGGGCCTTAAAGGGGGAACACACCGCTTTGGAACAATCGACAGTTTTTTGGTTTATCGTCTGTCCGGTGGGCGCTATGTCACCGATGTAACCAATGCCAGCCGAACGATGTTGATGGATCTAAAGTCATGCCAATGGGATGACGGGCTGCTGAAAACGTTTGGAATCAAAAAAGAATGGTTACCTGAAATTCTGCCCTCGTGCGTTGAATATGGCCGGACTCGGGGGTTTTTAAACATACCCGATGGCACGCCTATCACGGGTGTTGCCGGCGACCAACAGGCAGCGTTGTTCGGACAGGCCTGCTTCAAAAAGGGAGAGGGCAAATGTACCTATGGAACGGGCGCCTTCGCGTTGGTAAACACCGGAAATACGCCGGTTTTTTCCCGCCACCGGATGCTTACGACCGTTGCCTGGAAGTTGGGACCAAAGGCCACCTACTGCATCGAAGGCAGCTCCTTCATCGCCGGGGCGGCGGTACAGTGGATTCGCGACGGGCTTGGGATTATCGATAGCGCGCCGGCTATTGAGGCTTTGGCCAGGTCGGTTCCAGACTCCGATGGCGTGGTTTTTGTCCCGGCTCTTTCCGGAATGGGCGCTCCCCATTGGTTATCGGAAGCCCGGGGCCTAATCACCGGCGTGACTCGACGGACAACGCGCGCCCACATTGCGCGGGCGACACTCAATGGAATTGCGCTGCAGGTTGGCGAGCTTATCGAGGCGATGAGCAAAGATTTGGGACGTAAGCTGGCGTCGCTCAAAGTTGACGGAGGGGCATCGGCAAACGAGCTCTTGATGCAATTTCAATCTGACGTTCTCGGAACAAAGATAGTGTGTTCGTCCATCCAGGAAACCACAGCCTTCGGGGCGGCTCTCATGGCTGGTCTGGGTTGCGGCTTGTGGAAAGATTTGGACGAAATCAGCAGTAGGTGGAAGGCCAGAGCTGAGTACACTCCGAAATTGGCGGCGAAAGAGCGGCGTGGTGAGCTCGATCGCTGGCGAAAGGCTGTTCAGGCGGTGAGATTACTCGCAAAGTGATCGAGATAGATTGCTTCGCCCAGCCCGGTTTCACTCGCTGTACAGGGAACCCCGATGGTGGTTACACTATCTGAGCCATGCTCCCCCAAGACTTTACTGATTTTCTCGATCTTCTTGAAAAACACCAGTGCGAATTCATGATCGTCGGAGCCTACGCGATGAGCGCGTGGGGATATGTGAGGGCTACCGGCGATCTGGATATTTTCGTTTCTCCGATCCCAGATAACGCCGCAATCATCATGAGGGTTCTAAAGGATTTCGGGGCGCCGCTACAAGGTGTTTCCGCGGAGGATTTTGCTCAGCCTGGCACGGTTTTTCAGATGGGGGTACCTCCGATTCGTATCGATCTCCTCAATCAACTCAGTGGCGTTTCTTATGAAGAGGCTAAAAAAACCGTGACCCGTTCTACGTTGTTAGGCAGAAGTGTACCGGTTATCTCCCTGGATAACTTGATACGAAACAAATCAGCCACTAACAGGCCGAAGGACCAAATCGATGTCAATGAGTTGAAGAAGATACAGCCATGTCACAAGAAATGAATAATGACGCTGCAATTCGCGCGAAGATACGTCGTCAGACGTGGCGCGGTGAAATCAAGAGAGCTGGGGAGGACCATTTCATCCCTGTTTCTCTGCTTGGCGCAACTTTGCCCCTGCACTGTTTGGCACATTCTCCAGAGGAGATGGGGCGGAACATTTTGAATCTGGAACTATTGAGAAGACTCGTCTTTCCAGATTTTGAAAAGCCGATGCAGAAGATGGTTGTAAGAATCATCCGTAAATGATCCCTGTGGCTTAAGAAAGGGTTGTCGCTGAATACCGGGGTACTCGCGAGTTCTAATTAGAAGTGATCTGCCAGCTGATCTACGTGCTCTATGGCGCGAACCTCCCGAATGGGAAGCTCCCCTTTAAGCTCTTCGACGGCCCGTTTAGGGCAAAATGCAGTCGAAAACCCCATGCGGCTTGCCTCTTTCAGGCGCGTTTCGATTCTGGGAACGTTTCTCACCTCGCCGCCAAGTCCTACCTCACCGATAAACACCGATGCCGGGGGTGCCGTCTTGCCGGTATGGCTCGACAACAGTGCCGCGACGACAGCAAGATCCGTAGCCGGCTCGGTCAGGCGAAGGCCGCCCGCGACGTTGGCATAGACGTCCTGATCGAAAAGTGTGAATCCGGCGCGCTTTTCCAACACCGCAACCAGAAGCGAAAGTCGGTTGGAGTCGAGCCCGATAGCAGTTCGCCTGGGCATCGCCAAATAGCTTTTCGAGACCAGGGCCTGAATTTCCACCAGGAGTGGCCGCGAACCCTCAATTGTGGTTCCCACTATCGATCCCGGGGTGAGCTCCCGCTTTTCGGATAAGAAGAATGCGGAAGGGTTTTTAACCTCTTTAAGACCTCCCGCGGTCATCTCGAATACGCCGATCTCATTTGTGGAACCAAATCGGTTTTTAATAGAGCGCAAGATCCGGAATATCTGCGACGACATTCCCTCGAAATAGAGGACGGTATCGACGAGATGTTCCAAGACCTTTGGGCCCGCGATATTGCCGTCTTTGGTGACGTGTCCAACGAGAAAACAGGGGATGTTCTGCGTTTTTGCCAACTCCACAAGCCGACCCGTACACTCGCGCAGCTGACTCACGCTTCCGGGTTGGGATTCGAGCATTTCGGTGTGAAGTGTCTGCACTGAATCCACGACGAGAATTGTGGGAGATATCTCCTTGACCCGATTCAAAACAACCTCGAGGCGATTCTCCGGCAAGATCCATAGGTCCTTGGCCTGAAGCCCCATGCGCTGGGCACGCAGGGCAATTTGTTGACTGGACTCTTCGCCGCTGGCGTAAAGGACGCGCTGTCCGACCGTTGCGTATTGAGCTGACGCCTGGAGAAGAATTGTAGACTTACCAATGCCGGGCTCGCCGCCAAGAAGGGTGACGCTGCCGGGCACGAGGCCACCGCCCAGTACCGTGTCGAGTTCGGAGAGACCCGACAAAATGCGTGGCAGCTCCGTGCCGGCGATATCAGCCAGCGACACCGGTTTGAGCGATTCCGATCGCCCCATGCGTTCCATGGTTTGGTTGGCTTGGCCCTGTGCTGTCGCCACCAACTCTTCGACGACCGAGTTCCAGGCGCCGCATTCTTGGCAACGCCCCATCCACTTCGAATATTGCTGCCCGCATTGCTGGCACGTATAGGCTGTCTTGTGTTTCATGTCTTGTGTTCCATGGTTTAACCGAATGCAAACTAACGCGGTCCTCAGTCGATCTTATTACCTCTCTACCCCATTATTAGGATAAAATAAAATCATTAGGGGTGATTACCCCCTGATAAATTCTCCCCGCTCTCGACTACAACCCCAAGAAACTCGCGATTATGGAAAATCTCAAAAAAGAGCTTATTCGATTACTTGCGCGTGGCGAGATCTTAGAGGCAGTCCTCAATGTCGGCGGCATTCGGGACAGCGCGTTCGATAGTAAGCCATATCTGCAAAGCGTTGGCCGCCTAACGAAATCGATCGGTCGGAGAGGTTCTTTAACAACAACGACAAAGATTGAAACTATCAATGCGGCTATTTTTAAGCGCCTAGGAATGTCCATCGGAACCGGTCGGCCGCGATTGGTTATCGATGATCCCGACAGGTTCTTTATTGATCGCGTTATTGATAAGCGGGTGGGAAGCCCATTGGCGATGGCCGTGCTCTATTGGGCGGTGGCTGATGCGGTGGGGTTGAAGTGTGATTGCCTGGCGCTCCCGAGTTACTACCTTTTGCGCGTGATGGACGGCAAGCGTGAGCTTTTTATCGATCCCTTCGAGGGTGGGCGCATCATGAATCCGGACGAGTTTCAGCGAAAATTCAGGTCTGCGTTTACTCGCAGTCAGCTGGTTTCAACCAGCCTCTTTGAACGCATCACCCCGGTCCAATTAGTTGCCCGGCTGATCCAGCAGCTGAAACAGGTTTATGTTCTCAAATCGAACCCGCTGTTTGCGCTGCGGGCGGTTGATCTTTTAATCGGTCTCTTTCCCGAGTCGCCGGAGTTCGCGCGCGATCGAGGGATACTGTATTGTGAAATGGAATACTTTTCCAAGGCCGCGGACGACTTGAGTTTTTATCTAGAGCGTAGAAAATCTGCCGATGACCTTCCTGAAATCAAACGACTCAGCAAGATGCTCAAAGGGTATCGTGAGATCGTGAACTAAGGGCGAACCCTAGGTTTCAACAGTCGTGCGAATGCGGGCCGCTAGTTTTTCTGCCGTAAAACCGTACTTTTCATACAATTCTGCGGGCGTTCCCGACTCTCCGTACCGATCTTCGAGTCCGATGCGAACCAGTCGCGCCTTTGCACCCATCTCAGCCAGGGCCGTGCCGACGGCGGTGCCTAATCCGCCAATGGTGCTATGATCCTCAGCGGTAAATATCCACCGACAGCTATTTCCCAAGCTCTTGATGAGCGCGCGATCGATTGGCTTGAGGGTGTGCATGTCGACGACCCACGGGTTAAGGTTGCCGAGCATCTTTGCTGCTCCTAACAATTCATGAACGAGAGCGCCGGAACCTATCAGGGCGGTGTCGCCACCTTCCCTTAGAATAGCTCCGCGCCCCATTTGAAAATTACTCTCGCTTTGGTAAAGCGCGGGAAGTTTCTGGCGCGTGAGTCGCAAGTACACCGGACCAACGTGCGTCGCTGCAAATCGCACCGCCGCAACGGTGGAAAGGTGATCGGCCGGTTGTAAAATCGTGATCCCAGGCAGGGCGGAAAGGACAGACACGTCCTCGAGGCCCATTTGGGAATAGCCGTCTTCACCAATTCCAAGCCCCGCGTGTGTGCCTACCATTTTTACATTCGCGCGCGAATAACCAATCGAGAGTCGAATGGTCTCGTACCGTCCGGCCAAAAAACAACCAAAGCTACAAATAAACGGGATGAAGCCGGTGAAGGAAAGTCCCGCCGCTGTTCCAATCATGTTCTGTTCGGCAATTCCCATTTGGAAAAAGCGATTCGGGAATTCTTTGGCGAAAAGAATACTCTTGGTGCTGACGCTGAGATCGGCGTCCAATACCACTATTCTGTCATCCGAGGCCCCCAGTATTTTAAGGGCTTCACCGAATGAATCGCGCGTGGCCTTGCTCATGTTCGGGCTTCCCGTAATTCCTTAAGTGCCAACTCAGTCTCCTCGGCATTTGGGGTGACGCCGTGCCAGCCGATCTTATTTTCCATGAACGAGACGCCCTTACCCTTCACCGTGCGGGCTACTATGGCGTGTGGGCCATCACCGGTGCGAGTTTTATCGAGCGCGCTGAGGATCTCCTCGATACTATGGCCGTCGATTTCCTGTACGGACCAGCGAAACGCCCGCCATTTATCAGCTAGAGGACGAATATCCATCACCTCGGTGACATGGCCATCAATCTGCCCGTTGTTATTGTCGACGATTGCCACTAGGTTTTTCAGTTTGAACTTGGGTGCAGAGAGAATCGTCTCCCAAACCTGACCCTCCTGAATTTCGCCGTCGCCTAACAGGCAATAGACTCTCGCATCGGAGTTTTTCAACACAAGGCCAAGCGCGATGCCTTGTGCTATTGAAAGCCCCTGTCCGAGCGATCCAGTTGAGGCTTCCATAAACGGCAGTGCCGCGCGGTCGGGGTGTCCCTGAAGGCGCGAGTTTACTTGGCGCAAAGTTTTAAGCTCTTCTCGGGGGATCGCACCAGCGTGAGCCAGTGCCGCATAAAGCGCCGGGACGCCGTGTCCCTTAGAAAGAATGAAACGATCGCGACCGTCCCACAGAGCATTTTTAGGATCCCACCGCATCTTGGAGAAAAAAAGAACCGTAATTATATCGATGGCCGAGAGTGAACCCCCGGGGTGTCCCGAGCCCGCTCGCGCCAGCATTTCAATAATATCGATGCGGCACTCTCGGGCGATCTGACGAAGTTTTTCGGGGGATTCGGTCGTGAGCATTAACGACGTTATAGCATAGCCGCGCGTGACCGGGGAAGGGTGGCTTGCCTGCCAGCTCGCGCTGCACTAGGTTTTTCACCCGATGGTAACGGTTTTTGCAATTTTGGCCTCCCTCGATTCTCTAGCCATGATCGCTGCATTATTCCTAGGACACTTTCTGGCTCGGTTGGGACTTACCGTGCAGACGCATATGCTGATGGGGCTGGGTTCAGCCATTTTTGCGGCGTTGCTGCATTGTTTGGTGTTTGCCATTTTTACGGGATCGGGGAAGGATGCTCGGCTTTTGGTCGACAGCTTGGGGTTGAATGCCGAGTATATCGAGACGGTGCGACGCTTTCGTCAGGGTGTCTTCCCTCTGGCGATGAATGCCATTGGCGCACTGTTGGTTATGGCGGTTTTTGGGGGGGCGTTGGGGGCAGGATTTGGGGGATGGTTTGTGGGTGTGCTCCACCCCGTGGTGGCCTGGCTGGCTGTGGGCTATAACATTTTTATATTTTGGCACGAACTGCAATTCATTGCGGCCAACTCTCGGTTTATCGCACGGGTAAATACGGATGCGGCGGTAGCTATAAAATCGCTCGTGCCTGATGAGACGTTGTCGGTTCAGCGGCTTTCGGAATCAGAGTTCGCAACCCTCGCGCATGCCATGGGTCGGTTTTTTTGTTTTTTAGGGGTGAATCTTTGGTTGCCGTATCTTTACCTTCGTTTTGCCATGGCGCTGTTGTGGGTGTCGTGGAAGCCCTTTTTGGCGGGAAGCCTTATTCTCTATGTGCTGGGTCGGGCGCTTCAGAGAAAGTATCGCCTATACATCATAGGTTGAGTGGGCCGAGGTTAGGGTTCGGGGATCGTGTACTTCCTGCTCCAACTTATCCGTGAGTACCCGAACTCGGTCCACCACCCTGGGTTTTTCTGCGTTGGCCTCGATGAAACCATAGAAAAGATACAGAAGCGCGTGCCGGGATTGAATCGTTTCGGACATTTCATAAGCGATCTGAATCAGAAGGTCGTAGGGCAGTTTGTGCAACCATTTTCGGGGAAAGGGAAGTCCCGCCGAAGCGACGAAACTGATGAGTTGCGCGCTTTCCGAAGTTTGGTAGCGCATGAATGTGGGGCTGATGAATCGAAAAAATGCGCTCATCTCCTCTGTGGTGGCCGGTAGCGTCTTATCGAGCAGTCTGCTGATGACGAGGCATTTCAACGGGTCATTAAAGCTGTTCAAGTCCAGCAGTGACAGGTAGTCGTTAAAACAAAGCGGGTTTTGATTTTTTTTGGATAAAAACCGATAAAGAAAATACTCGGCCCGGGTATTTAAAATGGCGGGCCACCGTTGAAATTTTCTAAAGATGCAGGCGATGCCCACACCGCTCATGAATCCAAAAACATGCGCGAAGTGATCCACGTTATCCCAGCGCCCCGGAAAAATTTGCGCGGCTGAGAGCACAATCTCCAATAAAACAACATCCACAAAGAAAAAGGTAGCGGTCGGAAGCGAGAGAAAATAGCGGTTGCGGGTGGGAAACCAGAAAAAATATCGGGTTCGGAATCTTAAATTGTAAATGTAGTAAGCGCCCATGAGTGCGAATATTCCGGCGCTGGCTCCGATATGTGGAATGTGGCTGATACCACCGCCCGAAAGAAACATGCTCAGAAAAAGTCCAATGGTGCCACCTAGAGTGAAAAGAGATAACAGCGTTGCAAAGGGCAAAAAGGCGGAACAGATTCGGGCTCCGGCAAACGCACATAGGATATTAAGGGCCAGGTGAAACCCGCTTCCATGGATGAAGTTGGCCATTAAGAGCCGTTCTATGCTCCAGTCGCCCCGCGAGGGTGCGATGGTTAACAGGGGCCGCAGTTTAAGCAAAGCATCGATCTGCGCGAGTTCCGGACCAGCGGTTGGAAGTTCGGCCGGGAGGTCCATATTCGCGACAAATTCGAGATCCCTTTGCAATACAGGAAGTGTTTGCGAGTAGCCGAACAGAAGCATGGCGGCGAGCAGCAGTCCCGGCCAAATATGAGGGCGGAGTCTTTTCGGAACTTCGGGGGTGATGGGCACTAGCAGTACCATTACCGACCTCGAACTCGCTTGACGGTTGTGTTCAGAAATTCGTCGTGAATCGGGCGCTTGTGTCCGCCGGAGATATACAACATCGGTACAATTCCAGCGGTGATAATTCCCAGCGCGTATTTCAATAGGATTTCGCGAACTACGCTTTTCCAGAAGCCGATTTTCTGGCCCTCGGGTGTCGTAACACGAATTCCCAGAAGCCGTTTTCCCAGGGTTCCTCCCCAGTGACTAGTGGTTGTGGCAAAATAGAGTATCGCTAACCCGATGAGTGCTGCCCCCCGTAATCCAGTGGCGACGAACGGGCCGGGCTCTCCTGATGCGAAGGCAAGCTCGGTGGCGCCGATCACCTTGACGACCACTGAATAGCTTAGGATGAAAAGTAAAAGATCGGCCATGGTCGCGGCCATGCGGAGCGTGCGATCGGCGTCGGGCCGCTCACGATGGTTCTCCTCCTCGGCCTGTCGTAATATCTGTGTCCAGGGTTTTTCTGTTGGCCCCGTTTTCATAAAGTCCTAGGGCGTTCCCCAAAGGGTTCTTAAAAGCTCGATGGATTCTCGAATAGTTGTTTCGACCTCGATGGGCGACTGAGAGGTGTTCGAATTTAAAAAGTCCAACGCATCCGATTTCCACCGATTGAGCCGAATGAGGGGTACAATCAGTCCGTCGAGCGCGGCCGGTTGAGAACGCGTGAATCCCGAAGCGGCGTCCACGGCGTCAGCCAAAAACAATAATAACGAGGCAGTGTCTATGAGCCCAAGGTTTGGCGCGGGCCCCTTTTTGGCCAGCAGGTGTCTCAATGACGAGATCAATGTGGCGATGGGTAGTCGGTTATCTGGAAGGAGGGCTGTGTGTTTGTTTTCGAACTCTGTTGCGACTGCGGCCGGCGCCGATGCTAAGCCAATTTTCCCACCGGTCGACGCCAGCAGCGGACGGATGGCGGCGTCCCTATTTCCCCAGAATTTTTCGAGGACGGGTTTTAAGAATTCCGCAGATTCGAGTTCGAACGCTGTAATTTGTAAAAGAATTGCCAACCGATTTGAAATTTCTGATGGGATTAATGCCGGGATGGCCGTGTCGCCCAGGGGTTCGGCGAAGCGAGCCCCGGAGTTCCAAAAACCTAAAGCAGTTGGCGAGTTAAATGGGGGGGCGTTATTCGCCGATATCGCGGAATCGAGCGGACTGGCCTGTTCCACTACAGGCTGGCCGATCTCGAGCGCGCCATCGGTCCCCGAACCGAAAGACAGGGTGAGTAAGTGGGACTGTAATTCTGAAATCGGCAGCTCCACGATGGGGCCCAGCTGCAGCGATTCGAGCTCAAAAAGAATCGCGCACAACTGATCTCGGCAAAGAGCAATGCTCTCACGATTCGAATCATCTAATTCGGGTTGTTCGAGCGTGGTAGCAATTAGCTCACTCAAGGTGAATAGGGTGTCGACACCGGGATCGATGTTGAGAATGGCCGATCCCGCCACCAGAATGCTGAGCGATGAATCCAGTCCTTGATTCGAAGCCGGCATTTCTTCAAAATTGTTTATCAGTTCGTCACTCATTGTATTTTACTGCCGCACGTTGCAAAACATCCTCAGGTTATGGACCAGCTGTCGCTTGGCCGTGTTCACGAGCGCCTTGGACTCCCGCTCGGTAATTTGCAATTTATTGGCGATCTCTCCGATCGAACTTCCGCTGAAGTGGTGGCGAAGTACTAGCATCGATGATTCGTCGAGCGTCCCCATGGCTTTGTCGAAACCATCCCAAATTTTTTCGCTGGACTCGCAAACCAACGCTCGACTTAAGAGATCTTTTACATCGAGCGTTAAATCAGAGCGGCGTTGTGTCATGAATTCACAATCTCGGTTGACGCGCAAATTCGCGCCGCAACCTAAGATCCTATCGGCATAAATGACGCGATGCTTAAATAATAATGTTTTTATAAGATACTGAATCTGTTATTGTTATTGCCATTTTTAGGTAGCCTATGAATCATCGTACCCGTCGGCGGGTTTTTTCGTTTTTTGTAATATTTCTAGTTGTTTGCGGCTGCTCGTCCCAAGAGGTGGCTTCCGATAATCCTGACGCTCTCTTTAAAGAGGCGGAGGAGGAGCTGGCCGATGGCCGTTATATGATGGCTATCGAAAAATTGCGGGATCTTAAGAACAAGTTTCCGTACAGCACCCGCGCGGTAGATGCGGAGCTTAAGATTGCCGACGCCTATTTTCAACAAGAGGCCTTCATCGAAGCGGAGACGGCTTACGAGGTGTTTAAGGAACTGCACCCGACCCATCCTCGAATCGATTACGTGCAGTACCAGGTCGCGTTATCCAATTTTCATCAGATTCCATCACACCCCGGTCGGGACCTGACGGCCGCTTACAAGGCGATAGATGCGTTTCGAAAGCTCGAAGAACAGTTTCCCTCATCGGAATATGTGGACAAAGGGAGAGTTCATTCCGGCGAGGCGCGTAGAAAAATTGCCGAATACGAAAGCTACGTGGCCGACTTTTATTTTCGGCGCCGCCACTTTCTGTCTGCGTCATATCGCTACGCAGCGCTTCTTAAAGATTTCCCCGACATGGGATATGATGAAACAGCTCTTTTCCGATTGGGGGAGAGCTACTTTCGCATACGCATGTACGGTAATGCGAAAGACACGCTGGGGCGGCTGCTGAAACAGTTTCCGGAATCGTCCCACAAAACAGAGGCGCTTGCCCTCATGGAAGAGCTCCGTAAGAATAACTGATGGCCGAATCAAATAAGGCAGCGGTGGAAGAACTTCTCAGGCTCGCCAGGGAAGACCTTTCCAGAAATAGCCTCAGTTCATCGGAAAAGTATCTCGAACAGGTTTTACTCATCGATAATCAGGGTGCGGAAGTTTTCCACCTATTGGGTTACGTATACGCCAAAAAAGGAAAATTTAAAAAGGCCCTCCTCTCTTTCGAACGGGCATTAAAACTGGATCCGTTTCATACAGACTCCGCCGTGGCGCTTAGCAGCCTTTACAATGATTTGGGAAAATATAAAGAGGGGGCCGAGGTATTCCAGAATACCAAACAGCGCCTGGAGCGTGCTCAGCCCGGCTTTGATCCGCGAATAAATCTCGAGCTTGCTCGTCGTCATTTTGAACTGGGGCTCTCCTACATGCAGTTTGAGAGATTCCAGGAAGCACATCATGAGTTTGCAAAGGCGATGAATCTGGAGCCGGACAATCTGGAAAATGCCGTCTATATGGCCAAGTGTCTTGGCAAGACGGGCAACAAGGACGGCGCAGTCGCAATTCTTAAAAGGACGATCGAAACCCACCCTAAAAGTGTTGCGGCTCGAATTCAGCTTGGGATTCTTTACCACTCTCAACACCGATTACGGGATGCCCATCGGGAGTGGCAAGACGCCCTTTCCCTCGACCCGGAAAGTAAATCCGCTCAAATGTACATCAGCATGTTTGATTACGACCCCGGCGTTCATATGAACAGTTAGCCCTAAAAAATTTTTGGACCGAAACTATGCAAGACGCCTATATCATCGGCGGGAGGCGAACACCTTTCGTTAAATCTTTTGGCAAGTTTTCCGGATTACGAAATCTCGATCTGGCCGGTGCGGCTTCGCGTGAACTGGTCAAAGCATTCGATCTTACTGGAAGCGAATTGGGGGATTTTGCGCTGGGGGCGGTGATAAAAAGCGCCAGCGATTACAATCTAGCCAGAGAGGTGGTGTTAAGCAGTGGCTTGGCACCGACGACACCGGGTTATGATCTGCAACGGGCCTGCGGAACGGGGCTGGAAGCACTGATTCAGATTTCAAACAAAATCAGACTGAAACAAATCGATTGTGGCGTGGGGGGTGGCACCGACACCAATAGTGATCCACCCGTTCAATTTTCCCGTGCGGGGGTAAAAAAACTACTGGCATTTAGAACCGCCCGTTCCTTGAAAGAAAAGGTTTCCGCCGGGATCTCGCTGCGGCCGTCCGATCTATTTCCCATCGTGATGTCCGTTCGAGAGGCGCGAACGGGCCTTTCGATGGGTGAGCATTGTGAACGCATGGCCAAACAATGGTCTATTTCCAGAAGCGATCAGGACGTTATGGCTCTTGTCAGCCATCAAAGTGGAGCCAAAGCCTATCGAGAAGGGTTCTACCGGGATTGGGTTGTGAATATAAATGGGGTGATTGAAGACGCAATACTGCGTTCGGATACGAGTCTCGAGGCACTGAAAAAGCTCCCGCCGGTTTTTGACGAGCAGGGGACACTCACCGCCGGAAATTCAACCCCGCGTACCGATGGAGCGGGTGTTACTCTGATTGCGAGTGAGAATTTCACGAAACAAAAGGGTTGGAAGCCACTTGCCCGCGTCATGGATTCGGAATCCGCCGCTGTAGATTTCGTCGGGGGTGAAGGGCTTTTGATGGCGCCGACGGTTGCTGTGAGTCGTTTATTGAAACGAAACGAATTGAGCTTCAAGGACCTTGAGTGTTTTGAGATTCACGAGGCGTTCGCGGCACAGGTGTTGTGCACATTGAGGGCTTGGGAGTCTGCGGAGTATTGTAGCAACCGACTGAAATTGGGTAACCCATTGGGGGCCATCGATTTGACTAAAATGAATATCAAGGGGGGGAGCCTCGCTTTGGGACACCCGTTCGCCGCAACCGGTTCACGTCAGGCAACGACCTTGGCACTGTTATTGTCTGGAAAAAAAGGGGCGCTCGGACTTGCGACGGCGTGCACTGCCGGCGGTATGGGGGTTGCGGTCCTTTTAGAGGGGTGCGCGTAGGGCAAGCCCTTAATTCAAACGAACGTTGGACAAGGATTTAGACAGGGCATCCTGAAGTTTGTTCAAATCGATGTTTTTCAAACGATCGTTTAACTCCTGTTTAAGCCAGTGCTTCCCTTTGTGTTCCAGCTCGCCGATATCGGCAGCGAGGCTAACGCGTGTCCCGTCTAAGCGTAACGCCATTCCTAACGATGGTGGGCCGCCAGGTTCGCCCAGCGCGGTGGTAAGCTCCTTGCCGAGTAGTTCCTTGTTCGGAAACCAACGGAGTGGAAATAATAGCGGAGAATCGTGAGCCAGTAACACGGACTGGGTGGTTTCCAGTTTCCCTGAACGGTTTTGAGCCCTGGCTGAACGAATGGATTTTATCTGAGCAGTCGATATATGAATATCAACTTGGAACGGTGTCGAGAGCAGCTTGGAGAAGACGACTTGAATCGGTGCGATCATTTGCAAAGAGCTGGGGAGAACGATGGTGGCTAGGTTGCGGGACACCATCACCCCATCCAGCCGGATCTCGGCGGCATTTTTTGCGACGCTAATTAATCCCGAGACCTCGCCTTCTAAATGCCGGGCGGCAGGGTAGATTTCGGCCAGCTCGCTGGCCTTCAGGCGTGTAAGCTGAACTTGCCATCCGTTGATCGCCGTGGAACCGAGTTTAATTTCGCCCCCAAGCACCTTCCCCGTGCAACTCTGCGTGTCGATATTGCAGGAGCCGCGAAGCGTACCCAAAGACGGCGCATCTTTCAGTGTTCCGAGAATTTCGATCGATCCGGTATGTTTGATTGAACCAGCCAGTGCCCAGAGTCGAATCCGATCGATGAGTTTGAGTGTCGGGGCCTTTTTTGTCGGGGCAGTTCTTTCACCCATGGAAATATTTTGAAGCTCCAACCAGGGTCTAACAAGTGGATATCGAATGGACCAGTCCCAATTGATGAGACCGGTCTCATAATGAATGATTGAGGTGAATGAACCCTTGGGAAAATAATCCGAAATCGGGTCAACTGATGCTGGCTTGGTAATCTGAGCGATAACCCATGCCCCCAATACCAACGGGAGCACGCTGAATGCGATGAGGCCGGAACATTTTTTCATGGGTTGAAGTATACACGGTATAGCGCCATTGCTAGAATGACCGAGTGCAATGGATGGCTTTTCTCGTCATGTCGTGTGTTTCTGCCTTTGGGGCTGACAGACCCATGGAAGCCGGATCGCTGGGAAACAAGGGCCTTTCTGACGCCCGCTTCTATCGCTATGAACTCAGTTCCTTTTTTGGACTTCATGTGGCCAACAAATCGGGTTCGGTAGTGGGGGCTCAATTCGGTCTAGCGCCCGTAAAGCGCTCGTTCACCTACGTTGGCCCCGAGGTGAGCCTATCGGTTTTTCATCCCGGTTCATTAATCGAAATCATGGGGGCGGCTTGGTATGAAATTCAAATTCTGGGCGCGCCCCGCCTTTTTTTGACCCTAGGGGTTTTGGCGGGTATCGGCATACCCTCTGAAGTCGTCGGTATTGAATCGGTTGGTCCGGTAACGTATGCCGAATTTGGAATCTCACAAGAGGTAAGCGACCTGGCGCTTGTGAAGGGACAGTTTCGCCCGGGGTATTTAGCCGGCAACTTTGCATTTATGATGACCCTGGGGGTAACGTTTCGCTTACAGTAAAGGGTCGATCGATTCGCTGAGCGCTAAGGCTCTGGTCTAACGCACCCAAAGGACCCAAAGGTACCTGGTACCAATACCCGCCAATACCCATCTCTTCGAGTCCGAACTGCAAGCCCTCCCCAGTCCGATCGACACCGTTGTCGTGGATGAAATACAAAAAGTTCCCAAGCTGTTGGATCTGGCCAAGGAGAATTAAGGCCGCCAGGCCGCGCCGCCCAGAACCCGGATCAAAAAGTACGAAGGCCCCGTCGCCCTCAATGACAAAATTGCCACATAAAAGTGATGTCGAAATGGGAAGCACTTATTACTGGGTATCAGGCAACGTGCAAATAAGTTGGTGAACCTATTTTTTGATCTAATGATTGCAATAAATACGGTCACCGTATATTCTGTTATTATGGCTCACGAGAGAAAACGGCATGTTTTGGAAATTTATAATAAGTTGCTTACCTTTAGCCCGATCGTTGGCATTTTTGGACACCGGCAAGTTGGGAAAAGCACCTTTATTGCCTCAGCCGTGAGTGAGTATCGAACACTGGATGACGTTGAACAACTTGAGGCAGCCGATAATGATCCAAAGCGATACATTCATTCCCTTCGCAAAACCCCCATGGCAATCGATGAGTGCCAACTTGAGCCAAAATTGTTTCCGACACTCAAAGAATGGTTAAGAACACACAAGAAGCCTGGACAGTTTGTTCTAAGTGGCTCGGTTCGTTTTTCAAGTCGGAAAGCCATCAGGGAATCTCTGGCCGGAAGAATTGCGCTTATTGAAATGATGCCATTTTCTGTTTCTGAGATTATCGGTGAACCATTATCGGATGCCGTTTTGCAAATGTTTCAACATAAGGAATTTACTCAGGATACGGTGCGGTGCTTGAACCCAGTGAAAAAGCATAACCGGCTAAAAAAGCAGTTTAATATTTATCTCGAACAGGGCGGACTTCCGGGCCTGTGTTTCATTAGAAGCCCTGCACTCAGAAAGAACGCGCTCAACGATCTTCATGATTTAATCCTAGCGAGAGACATACGACTTATTAGTGACATTAAGACGCCAGTAAGCACTATCAAAAAGTTAATGGCCTACATTGCCAGGCAGGGCTTCGAACCCTACAACGTCTCTGAAGTTAAACGGTTACTTGGTTTGGCGCCACAAACTCAAAAAAACATACTCTATGCAATGGAATCGATGTTTCTCATTCGGCGAATTCCAGTGCCCCTTCGAAAGAAAGAGGTCATCTTGCTTGAAGATCAGTTTGAAGAGTGGACCTATGCAGGTGATGCGTTCGAAAGAATGAAACGACTAGAAAGTGCAGTTTATAGAAATGTACGCACCCAATTTGGATATAGGCTCGACAGGACTATAAACTTTGAATGTTATCTTACGCGGGACTACGCCAGGGTTCCGATTGTCATAAAAAACGAGCAGTGTACGCTGGGTATCATTGTTACATTGTCTGAAAAACCAACACTTTCCGAAACAAGATCGGCCGCAAGTTTTCTCAGGAATCACGGGTCTGCGAAAGTACTTTATCTCTCAGCTGAATCAATCGCCCCTTTTGTAATTGATGCACGGACCATGGCGTGTTCCATTCATTCAGTCCTATGAAAGTTGAACCTGCTGCATTCCGTAAAAAAGCATGTTCACTGATGGGCGTTGTCTCTTGACGCTACGGACGCCTTCTGGGACGTTTACGGCTCTCGCATAAAGGGGGTTCCGGTGATGAGTAGTTCAAAGGGTTTGACGTTTGACGATGTCCTCTTGGTACCGGGGTACAACGGCATCAAATCGCGACAAAATGTAACGACAGCCGTGGATCTTTTAGGAAGGCGCTTCGAGATTCCGATCATCAGCTCCAATATGGATACGATTACCGAGCACGAAATGGCTAATGCGGTGACCGGATTGGGCGGGATGGCTATTTTGCACCGTTTCATGACCATAGAAAAAAATGTCGAGATGTACAAAAAACTGAAAGACCCGGGCCGGGTTGCGATTTCCATCGGGATTGGTAAAGACGGTCTGGAACGAGCGGATGCCCTCATCTCGTTGGGGGCCTCGCTGGTCTGTGTGGACGTAGCACACGGGCACTCCAAAGAGGTGAACCGTACCATTCGTAATTTGCGTGAAAAACACGGCGATTCACTCTTGGTAATCGCCGGTAATGTCGCGACCTATGCCGGCGCCGATTATCTTGCTGCTGCCGGAGCGGATGTCATCAAGGTGGGGATTGGATCGGGATCGGTTTGCACGACGAGAATAAAAACCGGTTTTGGCGTGCCGCAACTGACGGCGCTTCAAGATTGCCGCAAGGTGGATCGGTTGCTCATCTCCGATGGTGGAATCCGCTTTCCAGCGGATGCGGTAAAGGCGCTTGCGGCCGGCGCGGATTTCGTGATGCTGGGCGGGATGTTATCGGGTACCGATGAAACTCCCGGAGAGGTGGTGGAAAAAGTAAATGGTGATGGTGAGGTGGTCCGCGTCAAGCGATTCCGCGGAATGGCTTCACGTGAGGCGCAAGAGGATTTTATGGGAAGCATGTCCGAATGGAAAACCGCCGAGGGAATTGCCATTGAGGTTTCCTGTCGCGGTCCGGTCAAAAACATTATCCAGGACGTGATGGGTGGGATTCGATCGGGCATGACATACTGCGGCGCAGAGACCATTAAGGACTTGCAGCGCAAGGCTCAGTTCATCGAAATCACCAACGCAGGGCAGATTGAGGGTACGCCCCACGGTGCGGACCGGATTTCCAGATAGCGCCTGTTTTAATCCGACGCGTAGGGCCAAAATTGCTCAGAACTGCGCAATTCTCTAAGGAATTATTACAATTGTGACGATGAGATAGGCGTACCATGAGCATATCTTTAATACCGTGGACACGATTTGTGGCGCTGGTGATAGCGCTGTTGACAGGACTCTCTTCGCGCGCCGAGACCAGTTCGGGTAGGGGCGGACCCTTTTTGGCGATCCACACGTCACCGCTTTCTGCATTTGACCCAGAAGTATTTGGTACACCGGTAGTTATTGGTGGGGTGGGATTTGGGTCGTCCTCGAAGACTTTCAGATTTGGTGGTGGTGGTGGTGGTGGATTTTTATACAATGCTACCGAGAATGTCCATTTTGGTTTGGGTTATGGGGGCGGAGTCGGTGAATATCAACTCACGTCTTGGTTGTTTGCCCGCTTGATGATCGGTGGCGGTGGTTATGCGCTGGCAAAAACAGTACTTGAGACGGAATCACAACGCGTCCTTCGCAAGTTATCTTCCGGTGGATTTGTATTGTTTTATCCTCAGCTCAGTGCGGAGATTCCCGTTAATAATGGTTTTAAACTCGCCGTCATTGCGGGCTATTTTTTGCCCAATGTGGGTCGCCTGCAGAGCTTCACGATTGCCGCTAATTTCATATTCGGGAAATGATTAAAACGACACGCCGGCTTTGAGCAGGCGCTCATAATAATCCATCAGGCGGTTTATATGGGTTCGCTGCTGCTTCGGTAAATCGGCAAACTAAACTCCGAAACCGGTCGATTCGAGCTCATTTTTCCATATCACGCGTGATACCTGAGGCGGTTCGTTCTGTTCGGGTTGCCCGGACCCCATGTCAAGCTGGTTCCACTCGATAACTCTTCCTTCAATTCGTTGAATTTCATTGAATTGGATACCCAATAAAATCTCTTCCCCGACGGCGACCGCCTGTGGGCATCTAATAAAGGCACCGCCCTCTGAAATGTCCAGGATTTCGCCCTCTAGGGGCAAAAGGGGAGCAGATCGGCGAAAAATCTGGACGGGAATGCACACCTTAAGTCGCTTGGAAGAACGAGGTACGGGCTTTCGCATGGCGTAAGGCTATTGTAAGGACACAATCGAAAAAAGGGCATCAAAAAAGCGGTGTAACGACGCGTCCGAGTAATTCTCGAATTTGCTCGAAGTGTGGAACATTATGTCCTCCTGATCTTCGCTGTGTTCCAATCCCGCGCAGTGGCCCATTTCGTGCCAGAGAACCGACTTTAAATAATTGGGATACTGCGAAAAAACTCGTGGAGAGATCTCAATTTTGCATTGCGATGACTCGTAGGTTGCGAGGCCGGCCCTAAACGGCTTGTCAGTCGGGGGATCCTTTTTCTCCAGCGTGATAGGATACCCGGCTTCTGAGTTTTCGATCTCCACGATGGTACGGCCGCTCGTTTCGTTAAATGACGTCAGTGCAGAAATAACCGTGACCTCTTCGGCGGCGTCGAAGCCCGCGAGTTGGATAATCTTAGCCGGCCACGGGCGTTCCGGGCGTATTTTGGCACAGCCACTCGCGAACACAAAGACAGTAAGAAGAGAATACACTCTCCAATTCATGCGACGACATCCTGGTCTCCTCCCGAGAAACTAGGCCCGGAACCCAAGAGTGCAATTGCTCGGCCGGGGGTGAATTCCCCTTGTGAACGATGGTATATTAATCGTGGTGGAACCCTCGGAATCCAAGCTGAACATAGTATTTATCTCCTCCGGCCTTATGTCGGCTGGAGGTGGGGCGCCCGTATCAGAGGCAGGACTTGCCAAGAGGCTCTCCGAACGAAACAGCGTTACGGTTCTGTGCCACACCGGCCGTTTCCGTACCCAGTTTGCTGATCAGCACCAAATTCGAGAACTGGTATTTACCTACCGTTCGCGTGACGTGTGGAAACTCGTTTTGGGGGTTGGAAATCTTTTTTATGTAATGAACTCAGCCGACGTGATTCACATTAACGGGCATTGGCGTTGGGAAAATGCGGTTTTTGGCTGGGTCGCAAAATGCAGTGGTAAGCCCTATTTTCTTCACCCCCGCGGAATGATGGCGGTGGCGCACCGTAGCGTGTTGAAAAAACGCCTTTTTAATTGGTTGCTCGGGCATAGATTAATGAGGGCTGCTCACGGGGTGATTGCCTTGAGTCGATTTGAGTGCCGCCACTTTGAAACATTACCCATAAATCCGGATAGAGTGTTTGTGATCCCCAATGGTATCGATGTGACCGAAGATATCCGGCGAAGGGCCTTTGACGAGGTACCCGAGTATTTTCTCTATTTTGGGCGGATTGAGGCCCGAAAAAACCTCCTGTTTTTAGTGACCGCATTTTCCGAGTATTTGCACAGTGGTGGAATCAAGCCGTTGGTTCTCATGGGGCCTGTGGAGCGATCTTACGACAAGGAAATTATTCGCCATGCAGAAATGCTTGGGGTGGACCGGCTGGTGCACATAGTATCGGCTGATTATGGGGAACATAAGCTTCAACGAATTCATCAGTCTATTGCCGTGATCTACCCCGCCGTCGACGAAGCGTTCGGGAGAGTCCCGTTTGAGGCCCTCGCGGCAGGCGTTGTGCCCATTGTTCCCAGGGATAGCGGGGCCGCGGAATATCTGTCGAATGTTCTGCCGGAAAGCGTTTACGAAACGCAGAGTTTTCAGAGTCTCGCGAGTCTGATGAAGCGGCACGACGACAGTCCAGTCTCATCCGAGGTCATTGTTCGTGCGATTCGATGGCAGGAGATCGAACTCAATTGGGATCGAATTGCTAATCGAGTTGAATCGCTTTATAACCGCGCTCTGAAGACAAAAAAGGGTGGAGGCAACACTGAGCAAATCGCAAATACACCAGATCCGCTGTCCCAGTTGCGGACTTAGCGTCGCTTGGGATTCCAATCCATGTAAACCCTTTTGCAGCGAAGTGTGCCGGCAGCGCGATTTAGGAAAATGGGCCACCGAAAAATATCGAATTGCCTCCGATTCAGAAGCCTCCGAAAAAGACGAAGAATGAGCCAGGGTACGGCCCGAAGTATGGGCCGTCTACAGGCCGAATAGCGATTTGTTTGTTTGGTTGGTTACGCGGCAGCGCGATCGACAGATGCCTTGCGGGGTTTCGATTCAAGCGCTTGAGCAACCTGTTTGGCGAAGTGAAACATCACCATCAGACAGAGCGCGCCCACGAGAAGGGAAGCACCAACCCCAAAACGTTCGATTATAAGTCCCTGCATTATCGATGAAAGAGGGACGGCGGACATGAAAAACATTCTCAAGCAGGCGTTAATGGCTCCAGCGTTATGTTTTGGAATTCTGGTTTGGCGCAGCAGGAACGTACCCATCGATACGATAGAGGAGCCGAATCGGGAGGTGGCAAAGCACAACGTAAATATCGCCGGAGCCTGAAACATTGCGGCTGCGGCGATGGATAATAGGGAGTGCATGGCGGAAAAGACCACAAAGGTTTGTCGAAATCGAAGGGTCCGATAAAAGTGTGCGGCCGACAAGAACCCCAGGATTCCCATGATTCCAAAGCAGGCGGAGATGACTCCGTATTGAACCACAGAGAAATGGTTTTCCTCGGTAAAATAATAGATCATGCTTGGGGTACTGGGACAGAGCGCGGAAAGGTTCCAGAAAAACATCAAAAATACAAACGGGCGAAAGAGGCGGGAGTTCCAAATATATAAAAAGCTTGATTGAAAACTTCGAATCACTCTAGCTGGGGTTGGAAAGGGCGCCTCCTGAATAATGCGATCGCCATCGATAACGCGTGAGAGCGTCTTGAATCGATAAACGTATGTGAACGTCGCCGTAAAGCTAAGCAGGTTAGCGGTAATACACCCGTAGATTCCAAAGATCGAAAGCAGGGCGCCACCCAATAACGGCCCCAGAATTTGAATGAAGCGGTGGGACGAGAGAAACCACGTGTTTGCATCCGACAGGCCGCCCTTTTCATCGACTAATGCCGGAATTAATTGGAAGGTGACGACCGTATCGAAAAGAATCATGAGAGTCTTGGCAATGAAGACCAGAATCGCCGTTAGCCATAATGAGTCCGGGGCCAGCCACTCAGCTATAAGTAGCCCAACCATGCAAAGGCACTGGCCGATATCGGCAGCAAGCATGACGCGACGCTTATCAAAATGATCGACCACGTAGCCTGTAATGGGGGCCATCACAAAGTATGGAAGGTTGATGGCCAAATTGATCCAGGAAAGAGCGATGACCGAATGTGTTTTTTGAAGGATGTGGAGCGGCATGGCCAGGTCGAACATGTTCGACCCCAAAAGGGAAACCGTACTGGCAATGAGAAACGACTTAAACAGTGGATTTTTTGAAAGTACTTTCGTGGGAATCATGAGTGATTGGGCGCGTCGGGGTGAGCCGAGCCGCCTCTACTCGTCTTATCGGAAGGTTGGGCCGCGCATTTTAGGGCGTTTACAGCCCGAAGGGTGCCGTATAGTGTTAAACCCGTATAAACGTTGGTAATTGAAGGTCTTGGATGTTGTTTGAAGTACCCCTGACTGCACAGGAAATCGGAGAAAGATGTGGAGCGGCGGTCAGTGGTGACCCCGGGATCACGGTCGATACATTTGCGGCGCTTTCTGACGCCAAACCGCGATCATTGAGCTTTCTTTCCGATCGCGCAATGTTGGGAGAGCTCGACCGTTTAAACGAAGTTGTTATTTTAACCCGCCAGGAATTTGTTCGACCTCGCGAAGGAATCACCTTTCTTACCGTGGATGAACCGCGGTCCGTTTTTTTTAGATTTTTAAGTGAGTTTGGCGGTCGCCGTAGAAACGTTAGCGATGCCGCTATTGATTCTTCGGCTAGCATTTCTTTGTCTGCGGAAATTGGACGTGGGGTGCAAATTGGTCCCCGTTCGATCATTGGTGACCGGGTCATTATTCACGACTCTGTGTCGATTGGTGCCGATGTCTTCATTGGCAGCGACAGCGAAGTCTTTTCACGCTGTGTTCTGGGGGATGCGATTCGTATCGGTGAAAGGGTTAAAGTACTTTCGGGAGCCATTATTGGTAGCGACGGGTTCGGCTTTCTGCCCAGCTCGAATGGGTATCGTGAAATACCCCAGATGGGTTCAGTGATCATCGAGGACGACGTGCGCGTTGGAGCCAATTGTACGATCGATCGGGGCACTCTGGGAAACACTCGAATCGGTCAGGGAACCAAATTAGACAACCTGGTGCACGTTGGTCATAACTGTGTAGTGGGCCGAAATTGTATCTTGTGTGCCCAGGTTGGGCTTGGGGGTTCGACGGTATTGGAAGATGACGTCATTTTGGGTGGTCAGGTTGGGTTGGGCGATCACGTTCGAGTCGGTAAGGGGGCGCGAATGGGGGGGCAGTCAGGATCGAGTACCAACGTTCGTGGTGGCGAGACCTATTTTTTGACTCCGGCGATTCCGATCAAAGAGGTCTTACGACTCGTTAAGGCCTGGCGCAAATTGCCGCAGTTATTGAGTCGTGTCCGAACTCTAGAAAATACGGGAGGGATAAAGTGAACCGCGAAATTCATCCGACGGCAATTGTTTCCCCGGAAGCCAAGCTCGGTGAGGGGGTTCGAATTGGCGCCTATTCCATTGTGGAACCGGGTGTGGTTTTGGGAGAGGGTTGCCATATTCGTGAACATGTAATTTTGCGATCGGGGACCTCAATCGATTCGCGGGCGGTGCTTCATCCGTTTGTGGTGGTGGGTGAGGAACCCCAGCACCTGCAGTATAAAGGCGAGCCTACGTCAGTTCGCATCGGTAAAAATGTGACGCTCAGAGAGTGTGTGACCGTAAACCGTGGAACCACCTTTGGCGGTCATGAAACCGTCATCGGTGACAACTCCTTTATCATGGCCTATTCGCACGTCGCCCACGATTGCAAAGTGGGCAGCGGGGTCGTTATTGCGAATGCTGTTCAATTGGCGGGGCATGTTGAAATCGGTGACAACGTAACGTTGGGTGGGCACTCAGCGGTCGCTCAATTTCTGAGAGTCGGCGCCCATTGCTATGTGGGGGGTGGGTCCGTATTGCGAAAGGATTTACCGCCCTATTTATTGGGTAAGGGTACCGAATTTGAGGTTCAGGGCATTAATGCCATTGGGCTTACGCGGAAGGGTTTCTCGGATGATTCCGTGAAACGGTTGAGAGCGGCATATAGGATATTTTTTCTCCAGAACCTCACCGTTGCCCGGGCAATTGAAAAAATTGCAATGGATGTCGGTGACATGGGCGAGGTCCGTGAGTTTCTGGACTTTATCAAGTCTTCCAAGAATGGCTTTCACCGTTAACAACCAGGAAAAGATTTGCGTTGGGGTCATTGGCGCCGGAACAATGGGGGCTTATCACCTCCAGAAATTGAGTGCGCTTTCCGGAGTGCGGCTTCTAGGGTTTTATGATCCTGATGTGAGCAGACCGAATGGAGAGAGTTCGGCCGGGAATTATGTTCGCTATACATCGCTGGATGATCTGCTCTTTGAGGCGGATGCCGTCGTAGTGGCATCTCCGACGAAAACTCACTTTTCCAACGTCCAACGGGCGTTGCGGGCAGGGGCCCATGTACTGGTGGAAAAGCCATTTTGTGGCGATCTCGAATTGGCAAAACGCTTGGTTGATCTGGCTGAATCGTCCCGTCTCATACTTCAAGTTGGCTTTGTCGAGCGGCACCGTTTCCATGGTTTTTTCTCTCCGCTGGACACAAAGCTGGTGTATGGAAGCGTTCAACGGCACTCCCGCACGCTGAATCGCGAACCGAACATAGGCGTGGTCTGGGACCTCATGATTCATGACATTGACATTGCACTCTCGTTTGCGAGCTGCGAGCCCGAGCTTGTTGATGCCGATGGGGGCATTGTCGTGACTCAGGAGCTCGATTATGCAAGATGTCGGCTGGGTTTTCCAAATGGACTGGTGTTTGACTGCTTCGCCAGTCGGGTGGCCCGCGAAAATGTCCGGGTGTTTTTTGGTCAGACTCATTCTCAGTCTTTTCGGGTGGATTTCCTAATGGAGGCTCACAATTCGGGAGCCGATCCTCTGCAGGAACAGGCAAAATATTTTCTTAAGGGTATCGAGCAGGGTCGTATTGACGATTTTTCGGGTCGGCGGACGCTTCCGGTTCTTGCAACCATTGAGCGAATCCATAGCGCGATATTACAGCAAAACGGCCAAAAAAATGGCCAGCGAAAAGACCAGAAATCCTTAAACCCGATTTCGATAGACTCTGAGCCGGGGTTTTAATTCATGGGAACGCGAGTACTGATTGTCGCTGGCGAGGCGTCGGCCGATATTTATGGCGCACGACTCATCGAGCAGTTGCGCGGCTTGATTCAGGCGGACTCGAAGAACACTCATTTTGTATTTGTCGGTGTCGGCGGAAGTCGAATGCGAGAGCAGGGTGCGGAGATTCGAATCGATGCCCGCGAGTTTAGTGTTGTGGGTGTGTCTGAGTGGGTTGGGCGTGCGGGAACCATTTTGGGCAACTTCCGTCGACTTTGCCGGATGATCGATCGCGAGAACTGGGACGTCGCCGTTCTCATTGATCTTCCGGATGTGAACCTGAGACTTGCCAAACGTTTGAAGCGACAGGGTGTTCCCGTTTGTTATTATGTTTCTCCTCAGTTGTGGGCCTGGCGTTCAGGGCGCGTAAAACAGATTCAAAAATACGTTGATAGAATGCTGGTGCTTTACCCGTTCGAAGTTGATTTTTATAAGCAGCGTGGCGTAACTGCTGTTTTTGTCGGGCATCCGTTGGTTGAAATGATCGAGCCGCGAGGACGGAGCGCTGGCGCTCCCGGACCATTACGAATTGGGGTGCTTCCGGGAAGCAGGCCCAGTGAGATTAGGTTACATGCCCCGCTGCTTACGCAAGTTTGCCAACGTATGTTATCCAGGTACCCGCTGAGCGAAGTGGTAATTCCTATTCCTGGAACGCTGGACGAGCCGTGGGTGCGGGGTCAGTTTTCGGGGCTCGAAGCGAAGAGAGTTTCCTTTTCCCGGGATTCCCACCGAGTAATGCGCGAGATTGACGTGGCTCTCGTGGCATCCGGTACAGCTACCGTCGAGGCCATGCTCACGGGGGTGCCGTTTACGATTTTTTATAAAGTTCGCAGATCTTCAAAATGGCTTTTTGATAGGCTTGTCGATGTACCATTCATTGGGATGCCCAATTTGCTCGCCGGCCGTGAGGTTGTCCGAGAATTTTTTCAGGACCACGCCACCGTGGACGCTCTGTTTGAGGAAACTATTCGACTCATCGAGGATGCTCAGTATAGGGATGCTCAGATGAGGGCGCTAGCTGATTGTAGAAGCGCCTTGTCAGTGTCGGAGTCGAAGTATTCCGCGGCAACGCAGGTGTTGGGACTGCTGGGGCGTGAGGGCATGGGAAGGACATTATAACCATGGATGAAGGTTGAGTTTTGGAATCCAGTGGAACCGGCCCCAGACTGGCACCGGAATTCCCAACCTATCTATGCCTAAAACCCTGGCACAAGGATTGCTCTAGCAGCCGGTGGGAATTATCCCAACTATTCTTTGGAGTGAAGTATGAAAAATATCCTTTTAGCTGCCCTGATTTTAGTCACCGGATCCAGTTACGGCCGATCGTTGAAACGCGCGACGATTCGCCTGCAGGTTGCAACAACCTCCGCAATGGATTTACACCACCTTCCGCTCGGACGGCGAATGGCCACCGTGATCTCGGTTGATTCCTTTGGCGATGTCGAGGGTTCAGAGTGCACTGAGCGCACTAACTTCGAATTGGGTGTAGGCCGTCTAGCTTATACTAACTGCGGCCAAAATATTCATATTGATCGGCTTTCGCGTTTGGAAATGCGTAAGTTGGACAGTTTAATCAACGACGCCCGCTATGGGGAGATCATCTATCCAAATCCCGGAGGCATTCATTGCTTGGCGATACCGACGCATTCGAGCCGCTATACCGCTGACCAGGGCAACATTTTGCTCTCCGTCGGAACCTCTCCGTGTGGCTTTACAACATTCAATAATAGCGAACCGGCCAAGTTGCTCGTAGCGAGCCTGAAAGCCTATGAGGTGACCTATTCGGAAATGTTGGGTGCCAATCGAAACTAGTTGAAACTACCCAGTATCCTCAAATTCTCGGCGGCCTTTCGGGGAATTTGCATACTTTTTTCTCGCGGCCTCTTTAACCCTTCGGGTCCCTTCGCTCTGGCAGATCTTGGAACAATAGCGGTGTCGGCGCCAACAACGCTCGCAGATCATGAAAACCGCCTTGCAGTATCGACATCTCTGCTTCAGCCCCAGAACCGGGTTTTGTTTGTCGTGAGAATCATTTGGTTTTGAAGCCCCGTCTTGTAATAGCAGTTCGTGTCAGGTAAAAAAGCGCCTTAAACCTTGGGGAATCTTCATGAAAGTAGGTCGTAATGACCCCTGCCCCTGTGGGAGTGGGAAAAAGCACAAAAAATGCTGCCTGAGTTCAACGCCAGAGGTGGGAGACCTGCTCTGGCGACAGCTGCGTTCGATTCACGATGATATGTCTGATAGGCTTATGCACCACGCAAGGAAACGATTTGGTGAATTGGCACTAGCCGAAGCTTGGGAAGAGTTTTGGCTAAGAGACGAAGAGGAGGAGATCGAACAGCAGGCAGAAACCCAACTCTTTGTACCATTTTATCAATACAACTGGCTTCCTGGTATTGATTCGGAAACGTTTAAGATTGCCCCTAAAGAGACCACCGTCGCTTTTGATTTCCTGGAACGGCATCGAAATGGCCTCACTGATCTTGAACGACGATTTCTCGATCAAAATCTCGGTGAACCTTTTAGCTTTTGGGAAATTCTGGAGGTCGATCAGGGGGCAGGCTATCGAATCAAAGACTGCCTTCGGGGTCTGGAAATGAACGTAACAGAGAAATCCGGCTCTCGTTCCGCTCATATCGGGGACATTCTCTTCGGAAAAGCAATTCAAATCGACCATGTGGGGATGATGTGTGGGTGTGGATGGGTCCTTATTCCTCCGATTCACAAAAAGACCATCATCGATATACGCAAAGAAATGCAAAAGTCTCCTCACGCTGAGAACGGAGTCATCACAAAGGAAACTATTCATGACTTCGATATTGAACTGAGGGAACTGTTTCTGGAACTTCAAAAGCAGATTATGACCCCTCCGGTCCTATGCAATACCGATGGGGAACAAATGTCGCTGCATAAGATCATCTACGACATCGATTCTCCGCAAGCAGCATTTGACGCACTGGAGCCACTTGCTCTCATCCAGAGCCGAGAAGAGCTTCTCGAAGACGCGGAATATAAAGACGAGATCTTACACAAGGTTTTGATTACGTGGCACAAGCGCGGCAACAAGCTGCATAGGGAATGGGATAATACCGTGATGGGGAGGCTCCTAATCGAGGGGAACAAGCTCACTGTCGAAGTAAACTCTGAAAAACGTGCACAGCTTGTCAAAAAGGAAATCGAAAAGCGGCTGAAAAACCAAGCCCACCACAGGAGCACAGTACTTCAATCGCCTGAGTCGCGCATGCGCGAGATCCCAAAGCATCGGGACGCGGAAAAAACGCGGGACGAAGAAGAGCAGCACCAGCAACTTATGCAGCATCCCGAAATACAGGCGCAGATTCGGGAAATGAACAAAAAATATTGGGACAATTGGTTTAATGACAAAATACCGGCGCTAGGAAACAAGACCCCTCTTCAAGCGTCGAAGAGTGCCGAAGGAAAGGAACTATTGGAAGCACTTCTAAATCACTACGGTAGATCCGAATCCCCGATGGACGAAGTTTATCCACCCAACTGGAAAGCCATTCGAGAGCGGTTGGGATTAGGGTCTTTGGATAAACATTAATGGCAGCGTTAAAAGAAAATTGGAAAGGCATCCAGAAGAAACTAAGCCCTCTTTCGAAAGCGGAGATCTTGCGCCTCATCGGGGATCTTTACGAAAGCAACGACAACAACCGTCGGTTCCTCTCAGCAAGGCTTATGAAGGGGGAAGTGTCACCGAAGAAATATCGGGAGCAGATCCATGCAGCTCTCTATCCCGATTGGAATTCGGGGGATACAGGCGTTCGCATCGCTGATGCCAGGAAAGCTATTTCGGATTTTCAAAAGGCGAGCAAGGACTCAGGCGGAACCATTGACCTGATGATTTACTTCCTTGAGGTTGGTACCAATATGATCGAAACCTTCGGGATGGATTACGAGCAGTTTTACGACAGTATGGAATCTATGTTCAGAAGGGTCGTGAACCGGCTGCGGGGAAAGGACAAAGGATTGCTGTCAGGCACCATAAAGAGACTTCAGAAAATTGAAATGGCTTCCCGCGATACCGGCTATGGCTATGGTGACAGTCTAGCAGAAATGATGGACGACTTACGGCAGTTTCAAAAGAATACTTTTCCGAGTGGCACGAATAATGATGAGGAATAAAACTCAAAAGCCAGCCCCTTGGTTCGAGGCCCTGAATGAGATCAACGGAGATGTGGCTCTCGACGTGTTGAAATGCCTGGCATTGAACGACAGAAAAATCGCGCGACAAATTGAAAAACAGATCCGACAGATGCTTGATGACGAGGTCGATACGGAGACTATAGCCGCTGAGGTCCAAGCGGATCTCGAAATATTGGACGTAGAGGACGTATGGGATGGCGCTGGGAAAGACCGATACGGAACCTATACAGATCCCTCAGAAGCTGCCGATCAAATGTTTTCAGACACAATCGAGCCCTATCAGGAGAAGTTGAGGCAATACCTTAGACTTGGAAAATTAGAACATGCTGAAAAGTATTGTTTGGGCATTCTGAAAGGAATTTACCTCTTCGAACAAGAGTCGGACTCTGAATACAAAGGCTGGGCCCCCGATTGTTCCATGGGCTATTTCTCAAATATCCGAGAGGAATGGGAAAAGAACTGCAAAACCAAATCTGGGCTCAAAAATGTACGCGCCTTTGTCGAAGAGCAATGTCCTGGTTGGGAATAGTCAGCACCATAGGTGCTGAGTCCCGCCTTCCGTTAGAGCTTTCACTGCCCCAGGAGTGATCAGTGGCCGGTTAAGAAGGCTGAACTCAACACCAAGTTCACCCAAAAACGACACATGAATGGTCAAATCATCATTCGCCCAATCGGGAAGATGTTGTGGAATCCTCTCAACCTGGAGAGCGTTCCGTCGCTCGAACAGTTTCCAGGGGGCCCCGGCCTAGCGCTGAGTAATGGCGGCAGCCTTCGGGTCGGGTCTACCCCACTGCAAATTACTCATGAGTGATTTACAGTGGGGTAGAAGGGTGAAGTCTCCGGATTGGCCAAGATAAACTGCTACCGATTTGTCAGACAACTCGCCGCCGTCCCGCAAACCCGCTATGTTTGGGATTAAACCATGCGCAGGATGCCGTTTTATCTAACTGAGGGTTTTAGAGATTTTTTTTGGGTGCTGCTGCTGCCCCTGTCACTTTTGTGGGGCGTATTTGCTGCGTGGCGGGGGGGTCGAGCACGGCGGCCGATTGCCGGACACCGCGATCTTTTTGTCGTGTGCGTGGGGGGTGTTCAAGCGGGAGGTTCAGGGAAAACGCCTCTCGTTCAGGCGATAGTGAAGCATCTGGGCGCTGAGAGCGCGGCGATTGTAATGCGTGGTTATAGGGGGTTGTGTAAAAACAGCAGCCAAGAACTGAATCGCAATTCGGAAAACGGCGCGGAATATTATGGCGATGAGGCCTGGATGATGGCGGCGTTGACTCAGGCCAGAATCTGGGTGGGTAAGCGCAGAAACCAAAGCTTGCATAGTATTGCGGCGCAGAGAATTCGTTTGGCGGTTTGTGATGATGGACTTCAGAGTCCTGGGTTTCACAAGGATCTTAAAATCGCGGTCGTGTCCGATCCACAATTCGCCCGCGAGGGTTTTTTAATTCCGCTGGGGAACTTTCGGGCCAGCCCCGCCGCGCTGAGACATTGTGATGCCGTTGTAGTAACCCGTCATTCCGACGATGCACAGAGTATCTGCCTAAACGTCCCGGTTTTTCATGCAGAGCGAAAATTTGGAGGTCTTTGGGCTGGACCCGAGCGGAACCAATCACAAAAAAAGGCCTTAGCCTTTTGCGGGGTGGGTTCCCCCCATTTCTTTGAAAACGATTTAACTGAGTTTTGTCCGGATGCGATTCTTGTTCGCACATTTGTGAACCATGCGCGTTATGACGCGACAGATGCGAGCTGGTTGAGACGCGAAGCCGCCAGACACGGTGTTACCCGTCTAGTCACTACCGATAAGGATTGGGTTAAGATAGAACCGTTACTGGAAGGAAGTGGACTTGAGGTGATGAGTCTTCGAATCGAATACGAGTTACCTGCGGCTTTTTGGCGGTTTTTGAATGAAAGACTTCCGGCGTGATCATTATCCTGCTTAGAGTTTTGTCATGCGTGTTAGCGGTCATTCCGCGACGGCTGCTCATGCTGGGCGGTGACGTGCTTGGACTTGTCTGGTTTTATCTCATTCCCATCAGGCGAACGGTCGTAGAGCAAAACATTCGTCTGGCGTTCGGTCCCGACTTCACCAAACGTCAGGTAAACGGGCTAGCTAGAAACAATTATCGGCATTACGGGCGCGTTCTCCTAGAGATAGTTGAATCATTTAGTTGGCGTCCAGAGGATTATCTTCGCCGAATTGAATACCACGGTTTAGACCATATCAAGAGACTTAAGGCATCCGGAAAAGGGGCCTATATTGTTTCACTCCACATGGGAAATTGGGAGCTCGCTATCGGAGCCACTGCCGCGACGGGCATTCCTTTCTGCATCGTGGTGAAGCCGGGAAACTCGTCGGTATTTCGATTGGTCCAGGCCTGGTATCGGGGACGCCAAGATGTTTTGGTGCTTGCGGAGTCGCACACCGCTAATGACATCCTTCGGTGCATTGCCGATGGGCGCACGGTGGGTTTTGTGGTGGATCAATTCATGGGGCCGCCCATTGGACTTCCGGTTCAATTCTTTGGACACGAAGCTGGCACTGCCGCGTCCCTGGCCCTGCTCACGGAGCGGCGCCCCGCAGAGACGATTTTGACGTATACATTTCGCGATCACCGGGGCCGGGTTCACGCGGTTTTCGAGCCCATTCCAGAAACCGACAGTAAGGCGGTCACGTTGGCCGAGCGGCTCTATCAGCGGACTCAGAATTATAACGATGTGCTCGAAAAGGTGGTTCGCGCATACCCGGAACAATGGATGTGGTTGCACCGCCGTTGGAAGCCCTTTGTCGGAGAATCCCGATGGGCACGAGTGGTGTTAAATTGGGCGGGAGGGATTCTTTTTTTTGTATTAAATGCCTGTTCCTCTCCTCCAGCAATAACTCCAACCGGGATTGTGCTTCCGGCGGACAAAGAAATCGACGTGCCCAGATTTTCGTTGGAATCGGTTCCGGCACCGGTCGGTGCAGCGACTCCCATCGTTCCGCCGGTGGCCCCTGTGCCGGCTCCGCGAGTCAGTTCGCGGCCGCAGACAGCGGCAGCCAAAAAAAAGATTGCGCCCGTGCCGTCTCCAACGGCCTCGGCACCGGTTTTCAGAACTTTTGCTAAAGAGCGCATTCCGTTTGACCAGGGTGAGCGGCTCGAGATCGATTTGAATTGGATGGCGCTTCCCGCGGGTACTGCCGTACTTGAGGTCAGGCCTGGCGTCAGCTTCAACGGTCGCATGACGCATCACCTGTGGGGAAGCATTCTTTCTTCGCGGCTCGTGGATACTATCTACCACCTCGAAAACCACATCGAGTCGTTCGTCGACGTCGAGGCGTTGATACCTTATAAATATCTGCTGCACATGTTTGAGACACACCAGAAAAAAGAGACCCGCGTTCAATTTGATCACCCTAAGGCGAAGGCTTATTTTTGGTCCAAACGGCTTTCCCAGAAGTGGGGCGATGAAGATGTGGACCGTACCGATCCGCTAGTTCCCGAGGCTCAAGATATGTTTTCGGCGCTTTATTACAGCCGGCTGTTGGATTACCGATTGGGAGAGAGTCAGAAATTTCCAGTCTATGAAAACGGGCGCAATTGGGAGATCGAGGCCAATCCTGTCGCCAATGAGTTTATTTCAAGTCCGGCCGGGGCGTTTCAATGTTGGAAGCTCTTGATTACCATAAAGCTCAATAACGTACTTTCCCAGACGGGGGAGATTGCGATGTGGTTAAGTGACGATTCCAAGCGATACCTCGTTCGATTTGACGCGAAGGTGAAGATTGGGTCATTGATTGGGACATTGGTCAAGATTCGGGAAAAAACGTGAAGCTGGCTGCCGTTATTATTGTCCGTAATGGAGCGCGCTCTTTGCGTGCTTGCCTGGAAAGTGTTCGCTTTTGTGGCGAAATAGTGGTGGTTGATTCCGGAAGTACTGATGATACTGAGTCGATCGCTCGAGAATTTGCTACCCGCTATGAGGTGAGGGCTTGGGCGGGTTTTTCCGATCAAAAGAATTTTGCAAATGGTCTGGCCGATGCTGACTGGATTCTATCCATAGATGCCGATGAAGTTGTGCCAGTGGATTTGCAAAATGAAATGTTATTTGCGGTTCGAAATCCCGATTCTTGCATTGCCTTATCGGTGAGTCGAAAGACTCTCTATGCGGGGCAATGGATTCGACACGGTGGCTGGTATCCGAATCGGGTAGTACGGCTTTTTAATAAACGATTTGGGGCGTGGAAAAATCAGTCCGTTCATGAGTATTGGAATGCTGATGGCAAAGTGGGCCACTTAAAAACGGACCTTCTTCACTATTCCTTCGAGGGAATTGCGGATCAGGTTGAGAGAAACAACCGGTACTCTTCGCTGGGTTCAGTTCAGTTGATGGATGATAAGGCCGAATTTTCGCTGTTTTCATTGCTGGCGAAGCCAGCGTCAAAATTTTTGGAAACCTATGTGGTGAAGCGTGGATTCCTGGACGGTTATTTTGGATTCATCATTTCTGTCTCCGCCTCCTATTCGGTTTTTTTGAAGTGGGCGAAACTATGGGAGCTGGGCCGTCGTGAAGCGAAGGGGTAAGCAAGGATTTTTGGTGGCGATCGACGGCCCGAGTGGTGCCGGAAAGTCCACGGTAAGCAAGTTACTTTCGGAAGCGTTGGGGGGAGTACTGGTGGATACGGGTTCGATGTACCGGGCCGTTGCGCTGTTTGCCCTCGAGGCCGGCCTCAATCGGCCTACCGGTTGGGGAACCCTGGCGCGTCGCCTGCGATTCGGAGTCGACATCAAAACCAGCGCAATTACCGTTGACGGTATCAATTTGGGCGATCGCCTGCGAGGGGAGCAGGTGGGGTCAATGGCTTCTGATATCAGCCAGTATCCGAGCGTTCGATCTGTTCTCACCTTACGGCAGCGCGCGCTAGCCGTTAAAATGGCTAAGACCCACGTCGTGGTAGTCGAGGGGCGCGACATCGGTACGGTGGTGTTCCCCCAGGCGCCGTTCAAGTTTTTTGTGACCGCGGACCTGCGAGTTCGGGCTGAGCGTCGGTATCGGCAACTGTCCGAAAAGGGGGTTCGTGGAATCAGTCAGCAGTCAATTTTGCGTGAAATTAACCGTCGGGATCGCCAAGACGCGACCCGCCGGGTTGCCCCACTTCGTTGTGCTGCGGACGCGGTGGTAGTGGATACGTCGAAAATGCCCATTCCGCAGGTGGTTCTTTTCCTGAAGACCCACATCGATAATAAGCTTCGCGAGACTTAGGGCGAGCCCTGAGACCTTCAAAGTTCCCTTTCTTAAAAAAATTGACACGCTTTCAAAGTCCCGTTAGCAATTTGACACATTGCATCGAAACTGGGGGGGGACGATGAACTTATCAATTATTATTTTTCTTGGATTTTCCATTGGCTGGGCGGCGACGGCTGCGTTCGGTGTTCCGGCGGATTCGCGCTGTTCGAACGAACTTGAAGCCGCTTCCCTCGATGTGGCTCCGCAAAGCCTAGATGTGGGGCCTCCAAAGGTGGTGTTTCTCGGCTTCGGTGCAGTGGGGCAGGCCGTGCTTCCAATTTTGAGTCAAAAAATTGAACACTCCGCGATTACCGTGCTCGATTTCATGGATCGGCGCCAGCAGCTTGAATCTTGGTTTGCTCGAGGGGTGAAGTTTGAGCAGGTTAAGATTGGACCGGAAAACTTGGGAGCGGTTTTGTCCAAACACCTGCGAGCGGGAGACGTGCTCATCGATTTAGCCTGGAATATCGATACTGGTGAGCTACTGACGTGGTGTCATGCCAATGGCGTCAAGTATGTCAATACGTCGACAGAAGTTTGGGATCCGTATATTGCCGACGGCGTTCCACCGACCGAGAGGACCCTCTATTCCCGGCACCAAAAACTGACGGCGCACATTGCCCCGTGGAATCAGCGTGGGCCCACGGCAATTTTGGAACATGGCGCGAACCCAGGCCTAATTACCCACTTCGTGAAACAAGGGCTTCTGGATATCGCCGAGCGCTGCATGGCCGAAAAGCTGCTCCCGGATTGCTTGACTGCAGATTTTCAATTGGCGGTAAGGAAACGTGCGTTTAGTACGATCGCCATGGTTTTGGGAGTTCGCACGATCCATTGTTCCGAGCGTGACACCCAGATTTCCTCGCGTCCCAAGCAGGTTGGGGAATTCGTGAACACCTGGAGTGTCCCTGGCTTTCACGAGGAAGGTACGACGACAGCCGAGATGGGCTGGGGTACCCATGAGAAAGAGCTTCCCAAAAATGCATTCACCCACCGCGATGGACCGAAGAACCAGATTTGCCTAGCCCAGATGGGAATGAATACGTGGGTTCGATCTCGAGTTCCCGGGTATTCCATCTGCGGCATGGTAATACGGCACGGTGAGGCCAACTCCTTGTCAAAATATCTCAGCATCGATAGTGGCGGCCAGACCGTTTATCGGCCGACTGTTCATTATGCCTATTGCCCGACCGATGCGGCGATCGCTTCGTTGCATGAAATACGGGGAAATGGGTATCGGTTTCCAGATAACTATCGAATCATGAATGATGACATTGTTTCGGGGTCCGATATTTTGGGAGCGCTCCTGATGGGACACCCTTTGCAGTCCTGGTGGACCGGAAGTGATCTCTCCATTGAAGAGGCGCGGCGGTTGGTGCCTGGCCAGAATGCAACGACGTTACAGGTGGCAATCTCGGTAGTTGCAGCAGTGGATTGGATGATTCGTAATCCAGATCGAGGAGTGCTGATGCCCGAGGATTTGCCCCACGATCAAATTCTCGATTTTTCAAAACCCTATCTGGGGAAGTGGATATCGGAGCCCATGGACTGGAACCCACTCATGGATAGGCCAGAGCCGTTCGGTGGCTTTAAAGTTGACGACATCGACCGAATGGATCCCTGGCAGTTCAAAAACTTTATTGTGGAAGGCGATTAACTCTATTTCTTGTCGTCGTCGTGCTTGCGCGATTGTTCAATGGCCTGAATGCCATTGTTTGCTGCCGCAGATAACTGTTTCAGCTCCTGCTCGTAGAAGTCTAATATCTGTCGCTCCATTTGGGACCGCATTTCGCTATTGAGGGGGTGCGCAATGTCTCGGAAGGTGCCATCCTTTCGCTTCTTGCTGGGCATGGCTACGAAGAGTCCCGTATTCCCATTAATTATCTTTAGGTCTCGAACAACAAAACAGTTATCAAAAATAATGGTTACGTAGGCCTTTAGCTTATCCTCGTTGACAGGAAATACTTTTACCTCGGTGATTTCCATGGTGCGCCCCGGCAATGTTGTTATTCGTCATCAGGCTAATGAAACACGACCCTAGCTGCCGTATGTGGATGCAATCACAAGCCTACAGCTAGTCCTTCGGCAGAATGGCTGGAGTTCTTTAGCGGCTAATACAACCTGCCCTTGTCCCCAAAACACCCCGAATAGGGTACTGCCCGACCCGCTCATTGAGGTGTTGATGGCACCGGCGTTTTGGAGTGCGGCGAGCGATGTTTTCAGAAGTCCCTCTGGGTCCGTGACAAACGGTAAGAGGTCGTTTCCCAAAGTGGCGAGATAGGATTTTAAGCTGTGTTCGGAAATCGTCCCTTCAAACGGTGGGGGCTGAGATCGTGAAAATTGAGAACGGCTTTCGCGATACAGGCCAAATACCGCGGCCGTTGATGACTGGAACGGGGGAAACAAGAGCAGGAATCTTAGGTTTTCAGCAACCGATGATGAAATGTTTAACGAAAGTGTTGTTTCGCCGATGCCGGTCACCCAGGCGGGTGAACTGCTGTTCAGAAAATACGGAACATCCGCCCCAAGTTTCAACCCGAGGGCAGTGATTGAAGGAGCATCAACAGAAACTTGTCGAGCGACAAACCTCAACGCTGCCGCGCCATTGCTTGAGCCTCCGCCCAGGCCGGCCCCGATAGGGATCTTCTTCTGAATACGAACGGATAACGCAGGCACCGCCACCAAACGCCGCGTGCCAACAAGGGCCTTAGCAACGATGTTTTCTTCTCCAACGATTGGAGACATTGGAAATTCGCTAGTGACCCGCACGTCGTCCGATTCTCGATTATTGGCCAGGGAAAAGATGAGTCGATCGCACAGGTTTATGGGCCAGAACAGGCTCTCCAGCAGGTGATACCCATCTGGCCGGTGGCCTGTAATTTTTAGGCCCAGGTTCAGTTTGGCCGGAGCCGTTTCCTCACCGTTCCAGAGACAGTTGTGCAAAATATCGTCACTCACCGTATTCAGTCAGATCCTTCCTGGAAATTCACGGATTTGCCAATAGGCATTTTCGACGGGTCACCAGATGTGTCAAAGGGCAGCACTTTACGCGCCCCGCATGAACGCACAAACCATTGAAATACTTAAATAAAAATTCGATGTGTTCGGCACGAATGTTGAACTGCAATTAGGTTGGGGGTTTAGATCAATGACGTTCGGTGGTGAGCGCCGCGGCCGATTTCGAAATCGGCTTCAATACTTTTATTCCATTTCCGTCTTTTTAGGCGTCCTTGTGTCCGCGTATTTGATGATGGAAAAGGAGTCTGGAGCTCGCCTGCCGGTTGATTCAATTCAAGCGACAAATACTCTCCGTCTGGATGCTGGAGTGGGCGATGAGGCGCTTGCACGGCTGATCGAAGTTGAAAAGGAGCTAATTTCCATTAGAGAAAACTCAGACCGCCCGCGAGAAATGAAGCGAACCTTTGGCAAGCCATTTGCGGTTCGGCCGTAGGTTTACGTAGCTCAAATACTAACTCCTAAACCATTTGGCACTTTTTGACTTCAGTGCTAACTGAAACCTTAGTGAGCGCTATTTTTCTTTCTGACGTCCACTTAGAGGATGCAAACGGGTCAAAAACACAACTCGTAATTCGTTTTTTTGAAGAGGTCGTTCGTCGACATAGCAGGCTCTTTATTTTGGGTGATCTTTTTGATGTTTGGCCGGGTACAGATGCGCATTTAACTCAACGATTTGCGCCGGTGCTTAAAACGATAAAGGGTTTGGTCGAAGGCGGGTGCGAGGTTCACTACGTCGAGGGGAATCACGATTTTTGTTTGGGTGATTACTTTTCCAAAAAACTGGGCGTGAAGATACACACGGGTGAATTTGAAATCAGTTTGGGTGGGCGTCGCGTAATGCTGACACACGGGGATCTCGGAAACCCAAAAGATGTTGGGTATCGGGTGTTCAGAAGTGTCCTGCGAATGAAGACGGTTCAGGCAATGCGATGCTCTGTGCCTGGAGCGTGGGTTTATGAGTTGGGCCGGCGAACATCCAGATTGAGTCGAAATTATCATCGCCCGCTCGATTTAACGCGTGAATCGGAAATAAAATCCATTTATCGTCGATCTGCCGATAGGTATTTTGCAGGGGGATTTGATTTGGTGGTGATGGGGCACACGCACCTTCCCGACGACTATCAAGTCAGGATGGACGAACGTGATTGTCGATACATAAACTTGGGAGATTGGGTCAAAAATTTTACTTACCTTGAGTTCGACGGAAACGGCTTTTATACTAAAAGACATCCTATCGTTTCTACGACCTAACCGATCGCATCGGGGGTACCATGTTGGGTGAAGCCTTCCCCTATTACCAACTATCACACCGTGATTGGGCCCAAATGCTGGGGTCCGCGCGATTTACGGGAACGGTTCTCATTGATGTCCCTTGGGGGGTTCACGAGACTAATCGAGGGCGCATTGACACAGCCAGCGCCTCTAAGCTTAACCTCGAGCGACTTTTTTCAACGCTTCACAGCAGTAAGAAATCAGTCCATTTGCGCTTGGGATTTCATGGACTGAACTCGGTCCCGCGGTGGGCTTGGGAAACGGACACCGCCGTAATAGTTCCGGGGGCCGCATTTTCGCCAGTTTTTAAAAAATATGTTTCGGTGCGTGTTCCGGATTATCGCCAGCCTGAGGTACGCGAGAGTTATTGTTTGTTTCTGGATGAGGTCATGGCAATTGCAGACCTTTATCGCTCCCCGGGCGGTCCGATAGAGGCGGTTTCGTTTGATCCGGGATTCTTTCGCCATGTGTGGTCAATTCCAAACGTAGAGGATCTAACGGCCCACCTTCTTCGAACTTACGGTGACATCAAGAAATTCAATGCGGTTTTCGGGGTAAGCAACTCAGAAATTTCGGGAGCCGGATTCCTGAAACGGCTGGCAGTTTTGATGGATAGGCGGGCCTGGATCGTGTGTTCTGATTTGAGAACGGTTTGGCGAGCAAGTCTCGCGAACTGGTTGGAATCCCTTCAGTTGGACAGTCGAAAAGTTTCCTCATTAGCTGTCAGTGGCAAAGTAATTTGCGCGTCAGAGTGTTCTGAATTGATAGGCCAGGAATTGCTCCCCTATTGCCCTGATGGGGTGGGCTATTCGGCGGTTTTAAAAAACCACAGAACGACAGTGGGCTATTTCCAGTCCCTTCTGGGGCGGCATCACGGGGTCGTTAGCCATGAAACCTGCCCTGATGGGATGTTGCGGGTAATTTGTGAGAAGTGGATCAGGCGTTCACTTCTCGAACAACTGAAGATCAGGGCTCAGTCGGGGGTAAACATTGAGTTCATGCCATCTCCGCCCGTTTACGATGAAAAAATGGAGGTCCTGAAGGAATTTGTCGCCCAAAAGAGAGAGCCTGTCGAAACGCCAAGCGGCCCCTGTTTTCGCCTGCCGTTGGGAATGGGTTCGTTTTGGTGGAATAGTAGTTTCCAGAATGCCGGACTGTGCGCCGCCCAACTCCAGGGGCACTAAAAGGAATGTTTTAGAATGAATAATTATTGCTCGCTAATGAACAATGTCTGTCCAGTGACAGAGTCGACCCGATGGATAATTGCACGTCTGGCCGGTCTTAGTCACATACGCTGGACGCTCATCGAAAAACTTGGGAGTCACGATCTGCTCAATACGGATTTGTTTATTGGAAGCGAATTGGGTGCGACGCGGCCGCGGTTGTTAGTGCTGACCACTCCTGGTGAACGATTCCGATCAGTTTCTCCGGCCGCGGGTCTTCCGCTGATTGCTCAGTTGCTTCCCTATCCCTTCACCATGTTCTCAAAGGAGTATCGAGCCCTTTGCGGAACGGACTTGCATGTTGAGGGGGGAGATCCCCATTTTTCGGATCGTATTGATGCCATGTTTGCGGCGATGGAGATGCTTGCCCACTCGGTTGAAATACTTTGGATTCAAGTCCTTTCGCAGGATGTGAAACTGGATCTAATTGTACATTCGGTCAGACGCCAAATTGTTCAAGTGGGCGTATTGGATCCGAATTTCGGGGGGTTCCTCGGATTGCCGATGAAGGGAAACCCTAAACCGGGAAGAATGGATGAGCTTTTTTCAACTCGGTCTCTGTTTCTCCCCGTTAACCTGAACGGCGGGCCAGAACTCGAAGATCTCAATGTGAAGTCATTTGAGGTCGCGATCCTTCAACAATTGAACCAAAGTGTTGAATTGCTTAAGACCGGAAGCATGGCCTTGTAAGGATTCCGCAAATTAAGTCATTAATTCGGCTGGGCGGCCTTTATCCTTAAAATGTCCGGGTTGCTTGTCATTTCGTCTATCTATTGCTAACTACTAACGGCTTAAGCCTTGCCCCCTATTGGGGCCGGATGCCGTTTGGCACTCCGTTCGAAAGGAGCCAAGTATGGCCGATGCTGCAATTTCAAAAAATAAGTATGAGACTGTTTATATTCTGAAATCTGGGATTTCAGAGTCCGACAGCCAAGTAATTCATCAAAAAATCGATAACGTTATTGAGAAGTTTTCTGGCAAGCTTCACCTGCGTGATGACTGGGGTCTGAGGGAGCTTGCCTACGACATAAACGATGAGCGCTCGGGTCGTTATTGCCTGGCAGTTTATGACGGAAAACCCGGAGTCGTTGAAGAGATTGAGCGCCACTTTAAAATATTAGACGACGTGGTTCGATTTCTTACGGTTCGGGTCGAGCCCGATTACGATTATTTGAATATAAAGAAACAGATCAGCGCTGCAGAAGAAGAGGCTCGAAAAAACAGGGAATATAGGGACCAAAAAAAGCGATTTAATTAGGCGTTCATTTTCACTTGGAATCGCAAATAAATGAGGTTTTGCTGGAAGGAAAAGTGTCGCGATTGGGGCCGACGGAGTATACCCCGACTGGAATTGCAATTGTGGAGTTCCTGCTGGCGGGTCAGCAGGAGTTTTTAGGGCGTAAGGGGTTCGGTAATTTTGAGTTGCTTGCTACGGGTGATGCCACCGATTTGTTGAAGGGCGTTAGGGTTGGAACAAGGGTCTCGGTAAGGGGGTCATTGTGGCAGAGGCGTTATCGCGGTCGTCGTGGTCAGAATGTGAGCGAAATGAAGGTGGTGATTAGTGACATTAAAAAAGTGGAGGCGAAATGAAAAAAGATGACAAGGCGACCCCAGCTACAGCGGGGGGCCCAAAAGAGGAAAAAAGAACTTTCCAGCGGAGGCGTGGTTGTCGTTTTTGTATCGAGCCCGGTTGGGAAATCGATTACAAAGACAAGAGCCTTCTGGGAGCGTTTTTGACAGAGCGATTCAAAATAATCCCTCGGAGAATTTCGGGTAACTGTGCGGGTCACCAGCGCGAATTGTCGTTGGCCGTTAAGCGCGCTAGGCACTTGGCCGTTGTTCCATACAGTGCATCTCAGAATTAATGAGGTCTAAGGCTAATGCGTCTCTTAAATGACATGGCCGACGATAGGGGCCCAACGGTCGTAGACCCTTTTCAGTTTTTGGTGTGCGTGGCATCGAATTGTATTTTGGCTGTTTTTGCCATCGGTTCCCCCTTTGCCATGATCCTTTCCCATCGACTTTTGCCACACCCGTTCTCGAAGTTTGCATCGATATTGGGACTTGCATTGGCCCACGCGGTTTTTGGGCTTCCCGCGGGGCTACTGATTTTTTTGTTTATCGTAAGCCTTATTATCCAGGATTTGGGGGAGCGCGGAACGCAAATTTCGATCTTGCTTGGAATATCTTTCCTGGTTGGAACGGTTGGCGCTGCATCAGTATTGGCGGTAACTGCAGTATTAAACGGTGGCACACCTTTAACTTACTGGAACGACCTCAGCCAACGTTTGGCGTTAAACATGGTGGCAAGTTTGCCGCCCGCTTCGCTGACTGTGGAAGCGCTTACGGAGGTGATTCGATTCCAGTTTCCTTTTGCAGTGTCAGCGATGATTTTATTGTCGACCTGGTTGTCGGTTGGATTGGCGGCGCACCTGGGTTGGTACCCACGGGGGCATGCGTTGTCCGGGGAGCGGCTTAGGGCGTATTGTTGGGGGCGTTGGCTAGCGGTTGGTTTTTCGATAATGATGCTTGCTCGGCTGGCAGTGCCGAAGGAGCAGTGGGTACTTGCGTATTCAGGACTTGAAGGTGTCGTTTCGGTGCTCTTGTACGTTCAGGGCTGTATCGTTTGTTCCAAAATCTTGGCATTTCGCGGAGTTGGAATGAGGGCTCGAAGGTTGGTGTATATGGCGCTGACGACCATAGGATTTTATGTTTTGGTTTTACTGGGAGCGGCGTGGTTATTAATTCCCGCTGGTACTCGTTTACTTAGGAGGACGAATAATGAAAGTCATTTTGCGTGAAAGCCTTTCCAATCTAGGGACAGCTGGCTCGGTGGTAAATGTTGCCGCGGGGTATGCCCGCAACTATCTCATTCCACGAAACATTGCTATCCCGGCGACCCCGGTAAACATGAAAGTCTTTGAGCATGAAAAGCGCTCGATCGAGGTGCGGCGGGAAAAGATGCACAAAGAATCCGAAACGCTTAAGGCGAAGCTGGAAAAAATTTCCTGTTCTATCTCCAAAAAAGTAGGCGATCAGGATAAATTATTCGGGTCAGTTACCACCCAAGACATTGAAAAGGCGTTTGCCGCAGAGGGCTTTCAGATTGATAAGAAAGACATTCTTCTTGCAGATCCTATCAAAGCGCTAGGCGTATATACGGTGCCCATTCGATTGTTCGAAGACATTATTGCGAACACCAAGGTGTGGGTAGTCAGGGAGTGACTCTGAGTTATGCGGCCCACTAGGCTTTAAACAGCTTAGTATTTCAGAGCCAATATGCCTAATCAGTTACCAGATTAACCATATCCCTTTGGGTGGAGGACCCGAGTCGCGACCCAGTTTTTGGAAAATGTACCATCGTGAGGTGGAACTCAACCAAAAGACAAACTGCAATAATTACCATGTGAGTCTTTGTCGAAACCACCTTAAATCAGTTAAACCCAATCTAACTGAGCAGGTTTATTATCGGAACAACAGGCTCACGACTATCAAAAAAATCGCTACCGATTAAGAGTTACACTTGTCAGAGTTGGTCTGCTGAAAAGAGTCCACCGCTCGATTGAGCAGGTCAAGGAGCTCTGCCTTGCCACTGGCGACTCCATAATCGGTCATCACCAGAAAATACTCCGTTTCGTTACATTTCAGCCGATGCTCAGCGCGCCGTAGTCCATTGTCTAAAGTCGTTACGCGCAAAGCGCCCTCGAGTCCCCCGACGTTGATGGAAATCCACGGCTGACCGGGTAAGTTTTCATCGGAATCAGTAAATTTCTTCGACGCATCGACCTTTACCCTGTCGATTGTTATTTGAGGCCTTGGAATGCCGACCGTCGCCGGAGCGATGACCTGGGTCAGGGTTCCTGATAGGCCCGCTTCCCAGTTACCGGGCACCTTGAATCGATAGCCGCCTATACGATTGATAATCATCCCGTTTCCGATTTCAAATCCACCAACTGGACTCGGGTTAATAGAGGTGCCAAGTGCACCTTCAACCGCGATACCAACCGCCACAAAAAAGATTAAGCGGTGAAATGTAAACGCTGTACGCGGTGCTTGGTTGTACTTGTTCATGGACTTTCCCCTTTTTGTGTCAGTGGAAAAAGGTAAAGCCCAATGAAGTAAACTTCATCGGGGTCCTTTTCCATTCCATACTTCCTGTTCAACTTTCGTCGAAATTCCTTAATTTCTTCCTTCACATCCTTTAAGCGGTGGCTCGGAACCGCTACTACCAACCCCGATAGCTCGCGTTTAATAATTGGTACGGAGAAAATCGAGTTAATCGCTTTTCTAAGATAGGTGCGGTGAAGTCCTCGATTAACATGAGATGGGACCTCGTCGCTGCTGGCCAAAAGGGGTTCTCGTTGTTCTAATTTACCGGTGTTATTACGAAACAAAAAGCTAAGTCGCAATAGCAATTCGAGGCTCTCGCGGGCTTGTTCCACGGTGATCTTATTTCCGAGGCGCTTGACTATCCATTCGGGGTCTTCCCGGAATCCCTTGGTTACGGCGAGCTCGCGAATTACAGAGTGATACCAATCCAAAAGAAATTTGATTCGATCGGCCTTTAATGGAATCGCAACCCTCTGCTTCTCTTGATATTTCAGCAGGGACCGCAGGTGCTGCTCCTTGCTGTCGGGGTCTGAAACCTCTTGGTATAGAACAAGTTCTCGAAAATATTTTTCTTCATCGCGATCAAGGCCAAGTCCACGAGCAAATTGGTAGAGCGTTCTGTCGGTAATGCGCCTCTTTCCATCCACAACTAGCTTTAGGTAATTCGGAGACCCTAACCGCGCTTTACGAGCAAACAAACGATAGCTGTAAGCGGCGTTTTTTTTCTTGTGAAAGCGATAGTAGTCCTGGAGAAATTCGCGATAGTCGAAATAGTCAAATAAGTTTGGCGTCCTTACGCTTTCCAGCTGTTCCCCAGCCATGGTCCCCATCCGCTCTCAACGCCGTTTCAAAAATGTAGGAGAAACAGGGTGTTACTTAAATGCCAAATCCCAAAGAGCCTAAAACACCAGCCCAATTTTCCCCCAACCTAACTCCGCCTTATTTGTACCCATGATATGCGGGGTTTTCAACTCTTTTACGTGGCGCATAAAAATCACCATACGCAGTTCGCTACGAGAGCCGAATGTGCATTATGGACAGCAAACTCAAAGCTTCTGGCTGTCGCCGGGGTGGTTTCCAGGCTAACCTCTTGGCCGCAAAAAAACAGGTTTGGCATCAGTCGATTGGTGGTGACTTCTGGGGGGCGTACAAGCGGGGAAATCCGATGGTGAATGATCCTTTCGCCGTCCCCGGCCTTTCTTTCGTTAACCATTTGTTTATCAATTTCTCTTCGAAATGCTCTGACGAATTTAGCGAGAAGTTCAGCGTCTGAATTACAGTCGACGGGTTGGGTGGCGACGAACGATTCAAAACGGTGAACGTAAGTCTTGACCGGATCGGGAATCCGTTGGGAATAGCGTGAGCCACAGATTCTCTCGTCCTTGAATCGAAACGAATACATAAGGGCGGCGTCGGCGGTTGGCTCGGTGCTAAATGGCCCGCGAGTAATCTCAATTGCTCCCGGGAGTTCGTCAGGGAGAAGCTTGAGTTTTGTAGACGCGCCCACCGATTTCTTCAAAACTTCATTCAGGCGCTGCGCGCTCTGGCACCAATAAACACAGTCCGCAGCTAATAAAGTATCGTCTACAAAATGAAGTCCCTCTTCTGACACTCGTGCAATTGGGGGCATGGTTGAGAACTTCTCGCCAACAGACTGCATCAGAGACGCGGTTATTGCAGGCCATTCATCCAGCGTCCAACACTTTACAAACGACGGCGTTCCTTCAGGTTCGCCGTCAGACGGTGAGTCGACGCTCGACGGAAGGTCACTTGTTTTTTCGGGGGGCACAGCATTACGCGGAGAAAGAGTCGGGAAAAATCGCAAGAGAATATCCAGTGTGATTTTAGAAAACATGAGCAGCCCGGCCGTGGGATTCACCGTGGCAACTGAGTCTGCGCGATTCTCCTCCACGCCAACCCACTTTAACTCCTTTGTCTGAAGCGCTGAAGCAACCATCGCGCCCAGGGGATTCTTACCAACGATAACATTTATCATCGTAATAAATTTAACCCGATTGGACGCACATAGAAATGGGGACTTCATGACGCCCCGTTAATAGCCAAGAGCCCTATATTCACAGGCACTTGAAACTGTCGTTGACAGAGTCATCGCATTGTTATTTATAGGTGGTTTCCATGGCCTCTCGGTCTTTGAAAACTAAATAGCAGAACGCAAATACGGGCCAACGAAATACAATGGACCTGAATTAAGGTCCGCTTTAGTTTGAGGAAGAAATTCCTCGATTAACTGAAGAGTTTGATCCTGGCTCAGAACGAACGCTGGCGGCGTGCCTAATACATGCAAGTCGAACGAGAAAGTGGGGCAACCCATGAGTAAAGTGGCAAACGGGTGAGTAATACATAGGTAATCTACCTCCAAGATGGGGATAACCTTCCGAAAGGAGGGCTAATACCGAATGAGACCACAGTTACAAATGTAGCTGAGGCCAAAGGTGGCCTATACTTGTAAGCTATCGCTTGGAGATGGGCCTATGCACCATCAGCTAGTTGGTGAGGTAACGGCTCACCAAGGCTATGACGGTTAGCTGATCTGAGAGGTTGATCAGCCACACTGGAACTGAGACACGGTCCAGACTCCTACGGGAGGCAGCAGTAGGGAATATTGCGCAATGGAGGAAACTCTGACGCAGCGACGCCGCGTGGGTGATGAAGGCCTTCGGGTCGTAAAGCCCTGTCGGAAGGGACGAAATACGATGTGGCTAATATCCACGTCGCTTGACGGTACCTTTAAAGGAAGCACCGGCTAACTACGTGCCAGCAGCCGCGGTAATACGTAGGGTGCCAGCGTTGTTCGGAATCATTGGGCGTAAAGCGCGTGTAGGTGGTCGGGGAAGACGATTGGGAAATCCCTGGGCACAACCCAGGAAGGGCATTCGATACAACCCGGCTCGAGGAAGGCAGAGGAAGGTGGAATTCCTAGTGTAGAGGTGAAATTCGTAGATATTAGGAGGAATACCGGTGGCGAAGGCGGCCTTCTGGGCCATTCCTGACACTGAGACGCGAAAGCGTGGGTAGCAAACAGGATTAGATACCCTGGTAGTCCACGCTGTAAACGATGGGTACTAGGTGTTGCGGGAATTGACCCCTGCAGTGCCGACGCTAACGCATTAAGTACCCCGCCTGGGAAGTACGGCCGCAAGGTTAAAACTCAAAGGAATTGACGGGGGCCCGCACAAGCGGTGGAGCATGTGGTTTAATTCGATGCAACGCGAAGAACCTTACCTGGGTT
>CAZRVZ010000194.1:0-41701 GCA_964603655.1 uncultured Pseudobdellovibrionaceae bacterium
GGCTAATTCTTGGACACAAAACCATTTAATCAGCCGCTAACGCCGCCGGCGGCGCGGACTGCGGTAAACGACGCGGGGAGCACTAGGCTTTCCGGAAAGTACCTTTTCACCATCGAAATCGCCGGCGACCAGAAAGTTGACGGCATTTCCGGTCTTTCCGAATCGGGCCGTTCTCCCGATGCGGTGAATGTAATCCTCTCGCGTGGCGGGAACGTCGTAGTTGATGACGTGTTCGATATCGGTGACATCGATTCCACGTCCAGCGAGATCGGTCGCGACCATCACCCGATGGGTGCCCTTTCGAAATCGCTCCAGCGCTTGTTTTCGCGCGGCCTGAGTCCTGCCACCGTGAAGACACACGACGGCGTGGCCCTGTGTGTGGATGAGCTTTGCTAGCCGTTCGGTGCGAGACTTGGTGCGAGCGAAGATAAGTACGCGTCCCTGGCGCGTCTTGAGCTCCTCGAGCACCAGCGCTCCCTTTCCATGATGGGTGGTGTTTAATGTGGTTTCACTGATTTGCGCCGCCGGAGCCAAGATGGTATCGACGGCAATGCGCACCGGGTGCCTCAAAAGAGCGTTAGCCAGGGTCTCGATCTCTTTGGGGAGCGTGGCCGAAAACATGAGAGTCTGCCGGCGCTGTGGCACGAATTTCATAATTGCCTTGATCTGCGGCAAGAAACCCATGTCCAGCATCCGGTCGACCTCATCGAGTACCAGAAATCCCATGCGGGACAGGCTGATGGTTCCTCCGGTGAGGTGGTCGTTTAGTCGTCCCGGCGTTGCCACGACATAATCTACTCCCCGCTGAATTTCCGACCGCTGCCGGGTAAACGATTCTCCACCGACCACGAGCGCCCCGAAAATATTTTGTCCGTAACTAAACTCGGTCAACATCTGGTGAATCTGCGCAGCCAGCTCCCGGGTGGGGGCAAGTATCAGGGCATCCATGTTGTTATTGGCCGAGAGCTTGGAGAGAAGTGGAATGCCGAATGCCGCGGTCTTGCCCGTGCCTGTCTGCGCCGTCCCCAGAATATCCTTGCCGAGAAGGGCCGGGGGAATTGCATCGGCCTGAATCGGGGTCGGCTGAAGGTAATTCATCCGGTCGAGCGCCTTCAGGAGCAGGTTGGGGATATTTAATTCTCGAAAAGAGCTGAAGGCATTCACAGGTAACAGCTGCGGTCGCCTTGTTGCGAGCGCTCCATGGAAAAAGTTGGACACATCTTGGCATGATTTTGCAACTGTTACAACATTACGCTTGCAACAAGGAAGTTGACGGTCCCCGCTACCCGGGTTCAATTCGACTTCATGCGTGCGCTCAGCCAAGACCAATTAGCCGCTCGAATTAAGCCGGGTGACAGGGTTTTGGACGTTGGTGGGTGGCACGCGCCGCTCAATCGCGCGGACGTGATGATTGATTTCATGCCTTATGAAACCCGCAATCGAAGCGGCGCCATAGCCACCCGTACTTGGCCTAACGAGCACTTTTCACATTCGAGCTATTTCCAGATGGATATCTGTGGGCCCGATCCGTGGCCATTTAAGGACAAGGAGTTCGATTTTGCAGTCTGCTCGCACACACTCGAGGATGTGCGCGATCCCATTTTTGTGTGTCGTGAGCTCAATCGAGTGGCGAGAGGCGGGTATATCGAGGTTCCCAGCCGTCTGGTCGAATCGACCCGCGGTGTGGAGCGACCATTTTTCTGCGGGTATTATCACCACCGCTGGCTCTGTGAAGTGTTAGGTGGAGTTTTAGAGCAGTCGATTCAGTTTCAGTTCAAACCGGCCATGCTCCACGCCTATCGAAAGTTTTATTTGAGTAAGCCTTGGTACGCTCGGGTTAATCCTGATCTCGCCGTGTCCTATTTTTTTTGGCAAGAATCATTCGGGTATTCGGAAAAAATCATCATCGATCGCGATGAGGTCCAGAGGGATCTCCAGTGTTTTCGAAGAAAAGCGAAGGCAATGCCGGATAAGTGGATTTCCAAGTATTCGTGGCTCCCTCACACACGGTGGTTCAAACGACGTGTAGGGTTAGCACAGCTTTCGGCATAAGCAGCTCAACCCAATCGGTCGCCTTGACACTGATCGAGGCCGTAATTCCACCCGTGAGAACGACTTGACCCGCCGCAATCTCGCGATTGTTTGCAGCGAGTCGTTTTACGAGTTCCAGAACTGAAATGAGCGGGTTGCCCAAGACGGCGGCAGGTGCGCCGGTACCCACGACATCACCATTGAGTCTGAGGACCGTGCCTAAAAGTGGAATGTCCTCCATACGGTGTAGGTAGTTCGTCGTTCCCAGAAGGAATCCACTAGCCGACGTGTTATCGGCGATGACATCGGGCAATTGAAAGGTAAAATTTTCATAACGGGAATCCAAAATTTCGAGCGCTGGACCGATATACTCAATCTTACTTGTGAGATCAGAAATGCGGCTCGCTCCAGCGACCGAGCGGCCAAAGACTACCGCAATTTCAGGCTCCACTCGGGGGTGAATGCGCGTGGACGCCGTTAGCGTCTGCCCTGGAAAAATCTCCATGTCGCTCGTCAGGTAACCGTGGATGGATTCAAACACATTAACATCGCGCTGTTTGGCCTTTGAGGTGAGGCCCATCTTGTAGCCGGCGATCCGTTTCCCTGTTGCGAGATCCCGTTCCAGAAGTCTGGCCTGAACGTCGTAAGCCTCTTCCACTGAAAAATTTGGATAAGTGTTGGAGAACTGTGCAATGGCCCTGAGCGAATTCCGAGCGTCCACCAGTTGGTCGACGAAGCTCGTCAGCGGGTTAGGTGAAGCGGACATTAACTCTCCCCAGCTCCAGAAATTCCGCGCAAAATGTGTCCCCCGCCTGGGTGGTGAGCATTCCGCCCAGCGAGCCGGAAAGAACGACGTGACCCGAGCGAAGGCCCAAATTATGGGTGCCCAGCTCGTTGGCGGCGACGACAACTGCATTGAGAGGGTTTCCCATCACTGCCGCACCCGACGCGGTGACCCCGATCTCTCCATTTTTCGAAAGCGCCATGCCTAGGGTCGATAGGTCGAGACCGGATAACAAAATCTTTTTGGAACCCAGAACATACCGCGCACTTGACCCGTTATCGGCAATCGTATCGCAGGCCTTAATCTTCCAATTCTCGATTCGGCTATCGATGATTTCGAGTGCTCCGCAGACGAAATCTATCGCCGAAATCACATCGGTGATGGTGACGCCGGGTCCCTGCAGATCGCGCCCCAGCACAAAGGCTATCTCCCCCTCAATTTTGGGTTGGATGAGCGTCGCCTGTTCCAGCTCACCGCTGTCTAATACAATCATCTGTTCAAAGAGGTGCCCATAATCGGGCTTAAACACCTGGAAATGGCGCTGAGCCTCTTTACTGGTGAGCCCTATCTTGTAACCCGTCACGCGGTGTCCCTGCTTAAGCTGAGCGGCCGCGTTGATGCGTTGAATCTCGTAGGCATCGTGCTCCTGAATGTGAGGCCAGGTCGAGGTGAGTGGTGCAATCGGCGAGCGCGTGCTCTCTGCGACCCTTAATCGCTCGGCAATCTGGCTCAATTCGGCAGTAGTTAAAGATTTATTCTGCGTTACGATCGTCTTCACTCCCATTCGATGGTTGCTGGTGGTTTTGAGGAAATATCATACACCACCCGATTGATGCCCCTCACCTCGTTGACGATGCGACTCGAGATAACTCCCAGGGCGTCCTTCGTGAAACCAAACCAATCGGCGGTCATACCATCTCTGGATGTTACCGCCCGAAGCGCTAGCACCGATTCATAGGTGCGCGCATCGCCCATGACGCCAACGCTCTGAACGGGTAATAAAACGCCAAACGCCTGCCAGATCTGGTCATACAAACACTGGCGTTTGAGCTCTTCGATAAAAATGGCATCGGCCTGACGAAGCACCCGGAGTCGTTCAGGCGTTACGCGGCCCAAAATGCGAACAGCTAGCCCGGGTCCTGGAAAGGGGTGACGCCCAATGACGTTTTCCCCCAATCCCAGCGAGCGCCCAAGCACGCGAACCTCGTCTTTAAAGAGTTCCCGAAAGGGTTCGATGAGTTCAAGATGCATTCGTTTAGGCAGCCCTCCCACATTATGGTGCGTCTTAATCAGATGGCTGGGCCCCTTGATGCTCACACTCTCGATGACATCGGGATATAGCGTTCCCTGGGCGAGAAACGTCGCTTTTGGAATGCGCTCGCACTCCTTGGCGAATACATCAATAAAAGTTTTTCCGATAATCTTGCGTTTAGTTTCTGGGTTCGTCGTGGTTGCCAGCCGTTTTAAAAACAGCCCGGAAGCGTTGACCACCTTGAGCGAAATTCCCTGCTCGGCCAAGAATGATTTGACCTCTTTGGCCTCTTCGCGGCGCAAAAGGCCATTGTCGACCAGGATGGGGTGAAACTGTTTACCCAGCGTTTTTCCCAGAAACGCGGCAAGTACCGTTGAATCGACACCCCCGCTGACACCGCCAATGACGTGATTATCTCCCACTCGGTCCGTGATCTCGGCCGCCTTGGTCTTTAAGAAGTCATCTAACTTCCAGTCTCCTTTGAGCCCTGCAACGCGAAAAAGGAAATTCGAAAAGAGCTGTTTGCCTATCGGCGTGTGTGCCACTTCCGGGTGAAATTGTACCCCATGAAAATTCCCGAGCTGATAGCCGACTACCGGACAGCGCTCGCTGCGCGCGGTAATTGTGGATCCTGCGGGCGCCGTTGTGACACTATCGCCGTGACTCATCCAGACTGTGTGTCTGGAGTGTTTTTCAAATCCGGCGAAGAGGCCATCGGTCTCGAGCACCTCGATGGGGCACGCGCCGTACTCACGGCTATTGCCGGGAGCCACACGGCCTTTTCTCATTTGGGAAAGCAACTGCATTCCATAACAGATTCCCAAAACGGGAAGGCCGGAATTAAACACCGCATTTTTCAAAGTGGGCGAATTACCTGCGTAAACGCTTGCCGGTCCGCCGGAGAGCACGAGGGCGCGGGGACGTCGTTCGTGCAGTGTTTTAGGTTTTATGGAATAGGGTTCGATTTCGCAATAGACGCCCAGTTCTCGTATGGAGCGCGCGATGAGCTGGGTAAATTGAGAACCAAAATCCAGGATAATGACGGTGGGATTAGAGCTCATTGGGTCGGTAATTAGGGGCCTCTTTCGTGACAAAGACATCGTGGACGTGGGATTCTCTCAATCCCTGATGTGAAATCTTGACGAACTCGGCCTTGGCCCGGAGTTCGGAAAGGTTCAGGGCACCTAGATAGCCGAGACCGGCCCGTACGCCGCCCACGAGCTGATAAAGCACTCGAGGCAATTCGCCCCTATAGGGAACCATCCCCTCGATCCCCTCTGGGACGAGCCCGTCAACATCGACGCTGGCCTGCCCGTACCGATCGCGACTGCCTTCCTTTAACGCCTCGATAGAACCCATGCCACGGTAACTTTTATAGGTTCGTCCCTGATAAAAAACGATTTCACCCGGCGACTCGTCGGTGCCGGCGAAAAGACCGCCGATCATCACGACATCGGCCCCCGCCGCGAGAGCCTTAACCACATCGCCTGAATACTTAATCCCGCCGTCGGCGATGACCGGAATGCCCTTTGCCCGAGCGATGGACGCGCAGGCGCGAATGGCCGTAAATTGGGGGATGCCGATGCCGGCAATGATTCGGGTCGTACAGATGGAGCCGCATCCCATTCCAACCTTGATGGCATCAGCGCCGGCATCGATGAGGTGGGTCGTACCCTCTGCCGTCGCTACGTTTCCCGCAATCAGCGGGATCTGTGGAAAATGCTTTTTTCCCCAGTGCACCATCTCTACGACATTCTTAGAGTCGCCATGGGCTGTGTCTATGACGATAAAATCGACGCCGACCCGGGCTAGCGCACCGAATCGTTCCTGGGCCTCGCTGCCGGTTCCGATGGCCGCGCCCACGCGCAGGCGCCCTTTACCATCGCGATTACCCTTGGGATGGGAAATACTTTTTTCGATGTCCTTAATGGTAATCAGTCCGCGCAGATTCAAATCGCCATCGACAATCGGGAGCTTCTCAATCCGGTGTTTGTGCATCAGGCGAACCGCTTCCACCATAGCGATACCCTCTCGGGCGGTGATGAGTTTTTCCGATGGTGTCATGACCTCTTGAATGGTGCGGTTCAAGTTCTCTTCGAAGCGCAGGTCCCGATTGGTGACAATGCCAATCAGTTTTCCATTTTCGACGATCGGTAGCCCCGAAATCCCGAACTTCTTCTTCAGAGCCAGCGCCTCGGCGACGGTCTGTTTCGGTGCGAGCGTAACCGGGTCCAGAATCATGCCGCTTTCGCTCTTTTTTACCTTTTCAACTTCCAAAGCTTGCTTTTCAACCGACAGATTTCGATGAATGACTCCTGCACCCCCTGCCCGCGCCATGGCGATCGCCGTACGGCATTCTGTGACCTTATCCATTGCGGCGGAGATGACCGGAATATGCAGAGCAATACTTCGGGTCAGTAAAGATTCGAGATTTACGTCCGGGGGGGCAATTTCCGAAAAGCGCGGAACCAAAAGAACGTCATCAAAAGTAAGAGCTTCTTGGGGTGTCCCTTCTCGCATTTTTGTTCGGGTCGAATGACGTTTTAGGTAGCGTCTTTAGTAGTCCAAATTCGCCTATTGCGTCAAGACACGCGACGTTGCGCCAAGCAGCATTAGGTGGCATTAGGTCGTTCCGGTTTACCCTTGGCGCTTAATTGGTTATACTATTCGGGCGTTTAGTATAAAATTATCATGAACCAGCCACCGCTTTCGCCTGTAGTGCCCAATCCTGAGCTTTCGATAGTCATGCCCTGTTTTAATGAAGCGGTCGGGTTGGAATCGACACTGCTTCTTTGGATCGGAACACTCAAAGAAACGGTGGGAGCGTTCGAAATTCTGGTGATTAATGATGGTTCCTCCGACGGATCGGGTCGGATTCTGGATAAGCTTCGTCGTGACAACCGAAATTTAAGAGTTTTTCACCAACTCAATGTTGGGCACGGCCGAAGTGTTCGGCGAGGTTATGAATTGGCGCGCGGTCAGTATGTGGCGCAGGTCGATTTGAATGGCAGCTTTGAGGTGATGGACTTTTTGCGTCTCTGGGAGGTGCGCGAAGATTATCGGATGGTTTTAGGGCGCAGAACCCACCGGATAGATTCCTGGGTCAAACGGGGGACGGCGGGGCTTAGTCGTCGAACCGTTCAGTGGTTATTTGACGTTGAGATGTACGACCCCGACGTTCCCTTTCGAATCATGAACGGCGAAATCCTGCGCCAGCTACTGCCCCTTGTTCAAAAGTCACAGGTGAATCCCAATCTTGCTTTAAGCGTTCTTTTTAAACGGCTGGGAAAGAATTCCGTCGGGGAGGTTCCCGTGCCGTTTCGATTCCGTGCTCATGGGAAAAGTCGCAGCGGACTGCTGGCGACTCTTTCAGCAACCGGAACCGTCGTTGCAGAACTCATCAATCTCAAATTAGCCTCGCGAAATTGCCCCTCTATTGATATAAAATAGTTGTATTATTTCATCTAGTTGTACGAATTCACTCAACTTCCAAATCAATATCCCGATGAGTTAATGACTGAGCGCATTATGAGTGAAAAATCACAGAAAAAGCGACCTGCCGCTCGTGCAAAGTTTTGTGTCGAGGATGGCTGCAGCGCTTTGGGAGTGGTGAAAGCGCATTGCCGAATACATTACCTTATGCGCTGGAAGGAGCTTAAAGCGAATTCCAACGTTAAGGCCGAGAAGCGTCTCGATGATTTTGTGAATCGCCTCGCTGAAAAATACCCGAAGGACTATTTGCAGCGACTGAAAGACGGATTAGAGGACGACGAAAAACTGACTCAGGTAGTTTCCGAATTGGAAACGGAACCCGACAAGGAGAACACCGAAACCGAGCGCGAATTTTTGGAAAACTTCGAGCGCAAGGTCAAGATCGAGTAGGAAAGAAAAACCGGCCAGGTGATTTTACAAAGCCTTCCAAAATCGGGCGCATAACCGGCCATGGCGAAATTCCCGGAATCTTGCGGGCCTTGGCTGCCACAAAAAGCGCCAGGAGAAAACTGACTCCGAAGTTGAGTATGAGAATCAGACCTATCCCGATGGCTGCAATACCGACCGGGAACTGTCCCAGTCCCGTTGCCCATAGAGCCGAGCAGGCGAAGGTCAGCGATACCGTTGAAAGAGTGACGTGAAACACATCGAAAGGGAGTCCAAAAAACCGCGAAAAAACCGGAAAGAAACCCAGAAAGAAACCCAGCGATGCATTTCCCGCAAAGCCCGACGATTGATGGGTTAACCACCGAGCTATTTTAGATGAACCCTTTTTCCCGACAATGGCATTGAGCCGCCGGTGGTCGGTAATTGAGCGGGGAATTTCGTGGTAGACCACGTAGTTCTCAAACCAACCGGCACAGAGGCTCGAAAGCCAAAGAAACCCACCAGTCATCGCCGCACACGGAACGGCCCAGCTGTGGAGCGGATCGAATCCTCGAATTACCGAGATTGCTTTCTCTTCGGGGTAGATGTGTCCAAAGCCAAACATCTGTGCAATCAGGTCGGCACAAATGCCGATGGGAATAGCCACCCCCAGATTGCCGATCGCCGCCGCGAATTGAGACCGCGTAATCATCGCGACTTCGGATACGAATTCGCTCAGTCCGTCCGGTGACAGCGTTTTTAATTTCCCGGCAAGGGTCGACGCCGTCATCGAGGGTTGCTTTGTCGCCAGCGTAAACCCCATTAACTGCATCAGAATGAAACTGCCGCTGTAGTTAACCCACGCAAAAAAACCCTCGAAAAACGGCGCCGCACCCAGATGCATGATGGATGATTTTAGAGCTGCGGTGCCGACTGTGACAAAACCGCCTCCGGATGCGGAGTTGAGCATACGGTAATACTCCCTGCGGGTCCGCGTAATGTAATGCTCGCCGGTGTGGCCGGTTCGTTCCACGATTTTTCGGGAAAGAAGGTGAAGACTGTTTTCGATGACTCCGCGAACCGAGAGTGTCTCGAAATGTTCATCAATCAGGCGGGATATGAAGTGAATCAGTGTTTTGAGAAATACCGTGCGGTCCTGGGTGAGAAGCAAAGTGAGGAGAGTCTCCATTCGCCGTAATATGTGGAGCTGGTGTTCCACGTCGTATACCAAACTGACGCTGACACCCGACTCCTCAAGGTGAGAGTAGAGGGTTTGAATCGACGCTCGTGCTTCGGCTATTAAATAATGACTTCGATGGGCGCATTCCGGTGGGTGTACGTTACTGGCCGAGATGTTCACGCAAATAGTCTGCACCAGCAGGTTTAATTGAAAAAATGGAGAATCGATGATGCGAGTGGCTTTGAGGCGTCGTCGGATTTCCGGTGTCTGGCTCACGGCAACCAAATTAGCACCCAGAACTAGGAGTGAATCGGCCACGCTCGCGCGTAGTTTTTGAAATGGATCGGGCCCAGAGCTTTCGACTGAAGCGAGCCGTAATAGGGTGTCCAGCGAATCGGGTCGTAGGAGAGGTACCCACATCGAGTCAGCACGTTCGGAAAATATCCGCGTGAAGATACGCGAGAAATCATCGTCTCGGGGGGGGGCGGGCAAGACACGCTTGAGCACTCTATTCATGAGCTCAGCAATAAACCTGGTTTCTTCCGAAATACCGGTTTGGCAAAAGAGTTCAAGTCCGTGGGTCTGGGCCAGCACGGAGGCAAACACCCGCGACAGTCCGACCGACCACTCCGGTTTGCGCTGCACCGATTCGACGAAGTAGCGGAGCCTGGCATTTGGTTGTGATTCACCGGCTGCGGGAAACTCCGGTGGAATTTCCCCGTGGCGCAACCACTCGGTCCAATCGGTCAGCCAACGGACCTCACTGCTTAAATCGGTGAGGTTTGTCAGTCTTTCGAGCAAGGGGTTTAGGTTTCGTCGTTTGAAAGGCCACTTGAGAAATGACTGGGTGCGACTCGCCACTAGAATTTGATTATAGTCGCCTCGGGGTCTCGTTAGCCAGAAACTCCTGACAATCAAAATAGTTGCGTGAGCCAGGGGGTGGCGCTATAAGCTAAGACTTTCGAGAGGCAACGTATGCGTTTAGGAATCGTAGGAACAAAGGTTGGAATGACCCAGATTTTCAACCCCGCAGGTGGAACATCGCCCATAACCGTAATCGACACCACCGGTTGCCAGATCACCCAGGTAAAAACCAAGGACCACGATGGTTACGTAGCCCTTCAGATTGGGATTGGTACGCGAAAGCCGCAGAACCTGACCAAGGCGCGCGCCGGTCACCTGAAAAAAGCGGGTGTCATGGCTAAAGCCAGGATTTGCGAACTTCGCCTCAATGATTCAGATGACATTTCGCAGTTTAAGGCCGGTCAGACGCTTCTGAGCTCGATGTTCGCTCCCGGAGATCGGGTCGACATCTTGGGAGTATCCAAGGGAAAAGGTTTTCAGGGAGTCATGCGTCGTTACAATTATAAGGGAAAGCACGCCACCCACGGTACTTCCAAGTATTTTCGCCACGGCGGTTCCAACGGAAGTAACACCTTCCCGGGAAGGGTGCTCAAGAATAAGGGAATGCCTGGCCGGATGGGCGGCGAGAATATAACTACCCACAATGTCGAAATCGCCGAGGTTCGTCCCGAGGATAATTTAATCTTGATCCGGGGGTCCGTACCCGGCGCCAATGGCGCGCTGGTGACCTTGAGGACTACTCAGCGAACGACCAAGCCGCCGAAAGATCGTGTTTGGGTAAGTGCCCAGGTCGGTGCTTCGCCGGGTGCCTAAGGGCACGCCCTTAAGGTTGGCGCACCAAAACGCCCCGCACCGTTTTCCGCCCTCTTTCAAAATCTTTTGGTGTGCCAGGCAGCTCCAAACAAGTTGAAGGCTCCTGCCCAGTAAATGGTGGTATCCCGTCCCGGACAAACGGATCGTAATTAGTCGAAACGAAAAGATACCCACCTGGACGACAACACGCGGCGGCGGCGGTCACCAGGTTCTTGTAGTCTCGAACGAGCGAAAACACAGTTCCGTCGCGCCCTCGGGAGAAGCTGGGCGGGTCGACGATGACCAGATCAAACTGCCGACGTTTTTTTTGAGTGTCCGCAAGTACTTGAACGGCATCTCTTCGAAGAAAAGAATGGCCACCGAGTGCGATGGCATTTTTTTCAAAGTTCTCCTTGCCCCACTCCAGCGCCCGGCCGGAAATGTCCACGCTCGTGGTTTTCGCCCCTTGCATTGCGCAATAAACGGAAAAACTGCAGGTATAGGAAAACAGATTTAACACCTCACTGTTTGTTTGGCATAGCAAGGCTAAAGCTTTTCGGTTTTCGCGTTGATCGAGAAAGAGTCCGCAGGAAAAGCCTTCATTGGGACGAATCCAGAATTGAATGCCGTTTTCAATAATCTCTATTCGGTCAGGGCAGGTGTCTCCCCACAATTGGCGAGAGTGTTGAAATGCATGTCCCAGCCCGGATCGATCGCGCACGAAATGTTTCACGATGGCGCTTTGCAGTTTCACACGGTTTACTAAAAAGTCAGTGACTGCCGTGAGGTCCGACGATTCATCGGATGGGTGCTTGCTGAACTCTGAGAAAATCGCCGTGTGCCCGTAAAGATCCACGGCAAATGCATCGGACACTTCGTCTTGCGCAACTAATCGTACGGCGGCCTTGCCGCCCACGAGGAATGCACTGCCGAATGTGTCCTCGCGTAGTTGCACCGCCTTCTCAAGGGACGCGATTAATGAAGTTTGCATGGCACGGCTAACGGCGAAAGATTTTCCGGAACGGTAATCGTAATTGGCATCCGGGTCGTGGGGTGTTGAAAGGAGTACTGATAGGCGAGTAGTGCGATGCCGCCCGTGTACTTGACGGTGGAGCCGTACTTCACGTCGCCAAGAATCGGCCATCCGCGCGCTCCGAATTGAGCTCTTATCTGGTGCTTCCTTCCCGTTTCGAGGTCCACCTCAAGTGTGTGGATATCGCCTCTTGATGCCAAAAGGCGATAACTGAGAACGGCCATTTTGGATCCCGGTGCTGGGCGTGGAAGAACCCGGACCCGACTCTCCGACTCAGACACGATATAGTCCGAAAATCCACCTTCTGGCGCTGGTCGAGGGCCCATTATCTGTGCGCGATAAATTTTGCGGACCTCCCGAAGGCGAATCTGGCTGCTCAATCTTGACGCTGCTTTTGATGTTTTTGCAAAAATGACCAAGCCACTGCAAGGCCTGTCCAAACGGTGGACCATCCCTAAGAAGGCATTTCCGGGTTTGTGGTACTTTTCCTTGAGCCACTGTTTGGTCTCATCTAGGAGTGAGCTACTCTGGGAAGCGTCCCCCTGTGTTAGCTGGCCATGAACCTTAAAGACCGCTATAACCTGGTTGTCTTCGAAAAGGATGTTTAAAGGTGTCAAGGCACAGCTCCGAAAATCGGCCGTCGTCAAAACTCCTGGGAGATCGTCTTAAAGATGCGGGGATTACAATTAATGACCAACAGCTCGATCAATTGTGGCGGTACCATAGTCTTCTGAGACTCAGAAATCAAGACCGGGACCTGACCCGATTGGTGGGGTTTGAGAGCATGGTGCTGAAGCATTATATCGACTGTATGATCGTGGGTACGCTGACCCGACTTCCAAGCCCGTTGCTCGATATTGGAACGGGAGCCGGGTTTCCCGGAATTCCCCTTAAAATTCGGTATCCCCACCTCGATCTCACGCTAGCTGAACCCCGTCCGCGGCGGGTGCAGTTTTTGAAAGATGCCATTGGGGAGCTGAGACTTAGCCGAATTTCGGTATTTGATCACAAGGTTGTGAGTCGTAGCTATCGTATTCCGATGGCGGGAATCATTACCCGTGCGGTTGAGACGATGGACAAGACGTTTCTAAGAAGTTCGGCAGCGACACAACTGGGAACTCAGCTCATATTTATGAAGGGGCCCAATGTTACCGAAGAGCTGGCCGATTTTGAGTCTCGTTTTGGCGGGTACGTGACCAAGCGGTTGGATCACGCGTACCGATTGCCCGGTTCCACGCTGGATCGTCGCCTGATTGTCTTTGAAATCGTTAAGCGGCTGGAGGATACAAAATCCTTCTCGACTGGAGTCGAAGATGAAACTGACGAAATACTCTGAATTCTGGTCCTATTATCTGGGCGAACACCGAAACCCGACAAACCGACTGCTTCATGTTCTGGGTTGCCTAAGTGGTGTGGGTCTATTGCCGATTCTTTGGATGCATTTCGGATTTGCCGGCTTGGTAATCGCTCTCGGTGTGGGCTACTCATTTGCTTGGGTGGGACACTGGGTGTTTGAGGGAAATAGACCAGCTACCTGGCGTTATCCGCTTTGGTCATTTGTGTCCGAGTTCAGAATGGTTGGTCTTATCGTGACTGGTCGACTTAAAGATCCCCAGGATTAAGTCTTAAACGGGCTGTGAAAGGGAAGTGGATTTCCATTTCGCTTGGCAAGGGACTCGATTCGTAAAAGTTCGTTGTACTTGGCGGTGCGCTCGCCGCGTGACAGCGATCCGGTTTTTATTTGCCCCGAGCCGCTTCCCACTGCTAGGTGCGCAATGGTGACATCCTCGGTTTCACCCGAACGGTGAGATACCACCTGACGAAAATTGTGTTTTCGCGCCAAAGCCATCGTTTCAATTGTTTCAGAGAGTGTTCCCACCTGGTTCGCCTTTACCAGCACCGCGTTGGCACACTTCGATTCGATGCCCTTTCTGAGATGGGCAATTTGCGTTACGAAAAGATCGTCGCCGACCAGTTGAGTGGACTGTCCCAGACGCTGGGTCAGCTCGGCCCAACCGCCCCAGTCATCTTCTCCTAGACCGTCTTCGATACTGACGATTGGATAGGTCTTTGCAAGATAATCATAAAAATCAATTAGTGCTCTGCTCGACTGTTCTGGTCGAGAATCGATCTGGACCTTGTATTTATCCGCCACAAAAAATGAACTAGCGGCCACATCCAGTGCAAGAGCGATCTCCTTACCGGCCGCATATCCTGCCTTTTCAATCGCCTCGAGAATTATCTGAAGTGCGTGTTCATTGGACTTCAACTTCGGGGCAAAACCACCCTCGTCACCGACACTCGTCGACTCGTGCCGAGCGCTCAAGATCTCTTTTAGATGGTGAAAAACCTCGCAACCGGCTTGTAGCGCCTCGGAGAATGTTGCAAATCCATGAGGCACAATCATGAACTCTTGAAATTCGAGTCCATTATCTGAGTGCAGTCCACCGTTGATGATGTTCATCAGCGGGACAGGAAGAGACATTGGTGGGCTTGCCATTAAGGAATTCAGCACTTGGTACAACGGCCTTTTCTGGGCTGCGGCCTCGGCGTGCACGAACGCCAATGAAACCCCGAGAATGGCGTTGGCCCCTAAATTCTTCTTTTGTGGCGTACCGTCGAGTTCCAGCATCAAGCGATCAAGTGCAAAAAGATCCGGAATCGATTTGTGCAGAAGGGCCGGGCGAATGCGTTCCTCGATATTTCTGACGGCCTGGAGCACTCCTTTGCCCAGGAACCGATTTTTGTCGTCGTCTCGGAGTTCGAGCGCTTCGTGAATCCCAGTTGACGCACCTGAGGGCACGATCGCTCTGCCAGAGCTTCCGTCAGCTAGCGAGAGCTCAACTTCAACGGTTGGATTGCCCCGAGAATCGATGACTTCGCGAGCCCAAATCCCACTGATCGAGCGCGACATGCTTAATGAGTGCCCTTTTCTTCTCGGAACTCGGCCTCAATCGGTTCGTCCTCTTTTTTGGATTCGGTTTCGCCGCCGGAAGTCCCGCCAGCTCCAGGAGCCCCGCCATTTCCTGGCTTGGCCGTGGCCTTATACATTTCCTCGGCGATCTTATGCGATAGTGTATTTAGTTTCTCAAATTGCCGCTTCATCTCTTCGGCGTCCTCCTTGCCCAGCGACTCTTTCGCGTCCTTGAGAGAGGATTCAATTTCGGTGCGAACACCTTCGGAGATCTTGTCACCATTCTCCTTTAGAAGTTTTTCGGTGCTGTAAACCAGGTTGTCGAGATTGTTTTTGGATGTGACGCGTTCGCGCTTCTTCTTGTCGTCATCCGCATTGGACTCGGCCTCGTGAACCATTCGCTTAATGTCGGATTCATTGAGCCCGCTGCTTGCCGTAATCTTAATGGACTGTTCTTTTCCGGTGGCGAGATCCTTGGCCGCGACGTGGACGATACCATTGGCGTCAATGTCAAACGTTACCTCAATCTGGGGAACTCCCCGTGGCGAGGACGGAAGCCCCGTCAATTGGAACCTAGCCAATGTTCGATTGTCATAGGCCATCTCTCGCTCGCCTTGAACGACATGAATCTCGACCGTGGTTTGGTTGTCCTCGGCGGTCGAAAATATCTGGCTCTTCTTTGTCGGGATGGTCGTGTTGCGTTCGATCAATCGAGTCGCCACATGACCGAGTGTTTCAATTCCTAGGGAAAGCGGAGTAACGTCGAGCAGAAGCAAGTCCTTTACTTGACCTGTCAAAACGCCACCCTGAATGGCCGCCCCTACCGCGACTACTTCGTCCGGATTCACGCTCCGATTTGGCTCTTTACCAAAAAACTTTTTTACCGACTCCTGAATCTTGGGAACGCGAGTCGATCCCCCGACGAGCACCACCTCATCGATCTCATTGGCGGAAAGGCCGGCATCTTTTAATGCCTGGCGACATGGCTCAACCGACTTTTCGATGAGATCCTCGATTAATTGCTCGAACTTGCTTCGCGTCAGCTTGACCTGCAGGTGCTTGGGGCCGTTGGCATCGGCAGTGATAAACGGCAGGTTCACGTCGGTTTCGAGCGAAGAGGACAATTCTATTTTGGCCTTTTCGGCGGCCTCTTTCAGGCGTTGCAGCGCCATCTTATCTTTACTCAGATCGATTCCCTGGTCTTTCTTGAACTCGGCAATCAGCCAATTGATGACCCGCAGATCGAAGTCATCTCCCCCTAGGCGAGTATCACCATTCGTCGATTTTACTTCGACGACATTGTCACCAACGTCCAGGATGGAAATATCGAAAGTTCCACCGCCAAAATCATAGACGGCGATCTTTTGTTCCTTTTTCTTGTCGAGACCGTAAGCCAATGCCGCGGCCGTGGGCTCATTGATAATACGCTTTACATCGAGGCCCGCGATTCGCCCGGCATCCTTGGTGGCCTGGCGTTGGGCATCGTTAAAATAGGCGGGAACTGTAATGACAGCTTCGGTTACCGTAGTTCCCAAATAGTCTTCAGCGCATTTCTTGAGCTTTTGAAGAATGAGGGCCGAAAGCTCCGGCGGCGAATAACTCTTTCCGCGGATGTCGATGGCGGTATCGCCGCCAGTTCCCTGGGCAACCTTATAGGGGACTAGTTGAGCCTCAGCAGAGGTCTCGTCGTAGCGACGACCCATGAATCGCTTGACTGAATAAATTGTATTCTCTGGATTGGTGATGGCCTGCCGCTTTGCGACCTGTCCAACGAGCTTTTCACCATCCTTTGTAAAGGCAACTACAGACGGGGTCGTTCGCGCCCCCTCTTCGTTTTGAATTACCTTGACCTCGCCGCCCTCCATCAATGCTACGCAGGAGTTGGTGGTTCCTAGGTCGATGCCGATGATCTTACTCATTAAATGCCTCCAATTTCGTTAGGCTAAATATGGGCACGATAATCCCATAGTCAACTTGTCACTTGACGAGTCCCGAAGCCTTGAGCGAAACATTGCCCTGCGAGCTAAGTATGCCTATCTACGAGTATGTTTGCCTGAGCTGTAAAAAACAGACCGAGGCCATTCAAAAGTTTTCGGACGCGCCCCTTATCGAGTGCAAGATCTGCAAAGGTGCACTGAAAAAGATCATGTCTAAAACGAGCTTCCAATTGAAAGGGTCTGGCTGGTATGCGAGCGACTACAAGAAGTCGGCCTCGGCCCCGGTTGCTGAAAGCGAAAAGGCTGGCGAAACAAATGCGAAAGAAGAAAAGTCGGCCGAAGCAAAACCGGCTGAGGCGCAGTCTTCCCTGAAATCGGTGGCCGTCGAGCCAGTTAAATTAGAAAAATCGGCGTTACCGGCGTCTGTTCCCAAAAAGGACTAAAAAAAGAAACCAATGTTGAGGTAAGGCCATAGGTGTGACGGGCGCGGCCCAAACTAGGCTTGAAAAAATTAACGTAAGTTGAATCAACGTGTTGCGCAACATTAACGGCTTCGTGCTAGTGACCTTATAGTGGCGTCTCGTCTGCGACAAGAGTGACCGAAGCGGTGCGCCAAAAACTGGTTTCAATGAAATGAACCGACACGGTTGGGCCATATATCCGCTTTCCCCTTGACTTTATTGGCCCAATATACAAAATACTGCCGATTTCCTTTTTGAAGGAAGTTATAGCCATTTTAAGGCTAAGTATTTGAAACCAAGAGGAGAAAACATGAACATTCGTCCGTTGAATGATCGACTCATTGTGAAGCGGTTAGAGGAAGAGGAAAAGACAAAGGGCGGCATCATCATCCCTGATAATGCTAAGGAAAAGCCGAGCCAGGGCGAAGTGATCGCGGTAGGCACGGGAAAGATTCTCGAGGATGGCAAGAAGCTTGCGCTCGAAGTGAAGAAGGGTGATCGCGTGCTTTTTGGAAAGTATTCCGGCACCGAAATAAAGGTTGATGGTGTTGAGTATTTGATGATGCGGGAAGAGGATGTTCTCGGCGTCGTCGAAAAGTAACTCTGTTTTCATTTAACTTAAATTAAGGAGTAAATCATGGCTGCTAAGGAATTACGTTTTCGTGAGGATGCCCGGTCATCCATTTTAAAAGGTGTGAATATTTTGGCGGAAGCCGTACGGGTCACCCTGGGGCCGCGTGGCCGCAATGTGATTATCGAGAAGTCGTTTGGCGCTCCGACGATCACGAAGGATGGTGTGACGGTTGCCAAAGAGATCGAGCTTGAGAACAGGTTCGAGAATATGGGCGCCCAGATGGTGAAAGAGGTCGCCAGTAAGACCAGTGATGATGCGGGTGATGGTACGACGACTGCAACGGTTCTTGCCCAGGCGATTTTCCGAGAAGGTGCCAAGGTTGTTTCGAGCGGTCAAAACCCAATGGAGCTAAAGCGCGGTGTGGATAAGGCCGTTGAAGCTGTCGTTGCCGAGCTTAAGAAGCTTTCAAAGCCGGTGCAGGATGAAAAGGAGATCGCGCAGGTCGGAACGATCAGCGCAAACAACGATCCCACTATTGGAAAACTGATCGCTGAGGCGATGGCCAAGGTTGGGAAAGAGGGAGTCATCACGGTCGAGGAGTCCAAAACTGCCGAGACGACTTTAGAGGTAGTCGAGGGAATGCAGTTTGATCGTGGGTATCTGTCTCCATACTTCGTCACCCATGCCGATACTATGGAGTGCCAACTGGAAAATCCGTACATTCTTATCCACGATAAGAAGGTCTCGGGAATGAAGGACCTATTGCCACTTTTGGAAAAAGTGGTGCAGTCCGGTCGTCCGCTTTTAATTATTGCCGAGGATATAGAGGGTGAAGCCCTTGCAACTTTGGTGGTGAATAAACTTCGCGGCACCATCCACGTCGCAGCGGTAAAGGCGCCGGGATTTGGCGATCGTCGAAAGGACATGCTGAAAGACTTGGCTGTACTGACCGGCGGAGAAGTCATCGCTGAGGAGCTCGGTAACAAGCTTGAGAACGCGCAGCTAAACACTCTCGGGCGGGCCAAGAAGGTGACCATCGACAAGGATAATACGACAATTGTGGATGGCGAAGGCTCGAAGAAGGAAATCGATTCACGAGTGAAGTTGATTCGCGCTCAGATTGACGAGACCACGTCTGACTATGATCGGGAGAAGCTACAAGAGCGTCTCGCGAAGATGGTGGGCGGTGTCGCGGTGATTAATGTGGGTGCTGCAACCGAAGTCGAAATGAAGGAGAAAAAGGCGCGTGTTGAGGATGCGCTTCATGCGACACGGGCTGCCGTCGAAGAGGGTATTCTTCCGGGTGGCGGAACCGCGTATATTCGTGCTGCTGTTGTTCTCGAGAAGCTCAAGCTCTCTGATGAACAGCAGGTGGGCGTGAATATCATTCGTCGGTCCTTAGAGGAGCCGCTTCGGCAAATCGCGGGTAACGCGGGTTACGAAGGGTCCATCGTGGTCGATAAGGTTCGAAATAACACCACGACTAACTTCGGGTTTAACGCCTTGTCCGAAAAGTACGAAGATCTGGTGGCCTCAGGTGTTATTGATCCGACCAAGGTAGTTCGCTGTGCCCTCCAGAATGCCGCGAGCGTGGCCGCGCTTCTTTTAACAACAGAAGCGATGATTACGGAAAAGCCAAAGACTGATGAGCCGGCAGCGGGTCACGGTCATGGCGGTTCCGGAATGGGCGGTGGTATGGGAGGAATGGGTGGTATGGGAGGCATGGGCGGAATGATGTAAAGCATTTCAGTTCCTGTTTTTTCTAAACGTGGTGGGTTCATCTTAGTAGATGGCCCACCATTTTTTTTGTCGACACGCCCAGACCACGTCGTTACGATGCGCACCGCATTATGTATCGAATCATTTCAGTCATTTCCATTGTAATTCTAGGGATCTTCTCAGGATGCATCAGGAAACCGGTTGGAAAGTCTCTCTGGATTTACACCTCAATTTACAAGGACGTTGTTGCTGAATTGGATCCTATTCTGAAGAAGCAGTTTCCGGGTGTGACGTTCGAATGGTATCAGTCCGGCAGTGAAAACGTTGCTACCAGAGTAAACGCTGAGCTGACCGCCGGTAGGTCACAGGCCGACCTCATTTTGACCAGTGACCCGTTTTGGTACGAGGAGCTTCAGGAAAAGGGGCATCTCCTCCAAGTGCAAGGCATCCCGACTTTAAACGTAGCTAAACAATTCTCGGAAGGATCTAATTCGTTTGTGACGGTGAGGTTGCCGATTGCCGTAATTGCGTACAATCGTGAGGTGTTTCCCGGGAAATTTCCGGTGGCATCCTGGAGTGATCTTTTAAACGATAAACAGATGAATCAAGTGTCCATGGGAAGCCCGGTCGAGTCTGGCACAGCGTTTTCTGTCGTCGCACAGTTGGTTCGCTCTAAAGGGTGGGATTTTTTTGTGAGGTTACGGCAAAAGGGGGTGCTGGCAGCTGGTGGAAACAGCGCGGTAATCAATCGAATTGAAACCAAGGAGCGCCCCATTGGAATCACGCTGCTTGAAAATGTTCTCGAGGCGAGAAAACGGGGGAGTCCTATTGATTTTATCTATCCCTTGGATGGTGCGATTTGGGTTCCGTCTCCAGTGGCCGCGATGGCGAAAAGTCGAAATCCAGAGCTCTCGCGGAGTGTCCTGCACTATTTTTTTTCGACGGAGATGCAGTCAGCGATTATCAGAGGGCGAATGTATTCGCCAGTACTTCAGGACGTGGCTCCAGAGGGCGGGCGTCCCTTTAAGTGGGTGGTTGAGCGGTCGATGCCGTGGAGTTCGACCGTTCTAAAAGAGATCTTTGTCCAGCGTGAAGAAATTAAGCGTCGCTTTGCCGAAACGGTAATGCACTAACATCAGGGTGGAGAATCGTTGGGTTTGCGGGCTATTTTATACTGTTGCGTGATTGCCCTGGTTTCACTGGGCCTCGTCGTCCCATTAACCACGTCGTTTTTCCATGCTGGTTTCCACCCCCACTTGTTCTTTCAACTGTGGGACAGTGAAACTATGCGTGCACTGGGAAACTCTGTTTCTACGGCGCTTCTTTCTCTCGTTCTCGCAGCACCCAGCTCGTTTTTGCTGGCTTGGTGGTGTGTGCGTTCGAATGCCTTTGGACGGGTTTGGGTTCGCCGGGTGATGGTTTTCCCATACTTTATTCCCCCGTTTTTGCTTGCCGTCGCTTGGATTAGTTTGAGTGCGCCTCGAGTGGGTGTGTTGAACCTTTTCTTCCCTAGTTGGAATTTGAATCTTTATTCCTGGTGGGGGCTCGTGTGGGTGTTTGCGGCAGCCTATTTTCCTATTCTTTTTTCATCGTTTTGCCGGGCACTCGAGGGGTTTGATCCGACGATGGAGGAGGCAGCTCGAATCGCTGGGGCCGGTAGTGTTCGAACACTTTATCACGTCACAGTGCCCCTGTTAGTTCCCACGATTCTTTCGAGCAGTAGTTTATTTCTAATGTCAGTAATGTCGGCCTTCGGGATTCCGGCACTCGTAGGGATTCCGGGCAGAATTCCTTGTCTGACAACGAGAATCTACGAACGAGTGAGGTTGGGAGGGGTCGATGGAGTTTTGGAAGGTTTCGTACTGTCGTTGTGGCTGCTTGCGCTGGTACTTGTTTTGTCGGGTCTGAGTGGCTGGGTTGTGCGTCGGAAACAATATCGCTTGGTGTCGGGCAAGGTGGCTCGACATTCCGAATTTCGATTGGGGTTATGGCGTCTGCCCATAAGTGGGTTGATGGTGGGCGTGACTGGTTTGGTGGTGGCCATGCCGCTTGCTGCCACCATCGTAAGCTCGTTTTTGAGTGTTGCCGGGCAAATGCGAGGATTTACGCTGCGCAACTATATTTACCTGTTTAACATGCCAGAGTTGCCGCGCGCAGTGTTGAATTCCGCCTGGCTCAGTCTGTTGACTGGGTTCATCTGTTGTGGGGTGGGCTTTTGTGTGACTTACTTTCGTGATCGAACCCAATATTTTGGTTGCTCAATGCTCTTTCAGGCAGCCGGACTCGGGTTTTCACTTCCGGGCTCGATCATCTCTCTTGCTGTCATTCTCAGTTTTGGCAGCGGCTGGGGTTTTGAGTCGCTCGCGCTTTATGGTTCACCTGTACTTTTACTGATCGCTTATTGTTCCAAGTATCTGGCGCTTTCATCGCAGTCGCTTTTGCCGGCGATGGCAAATATCGATCATTGCTTAGACGATGCCGCTCGGATTTGTGGGGCAAGCTGGACAGGCGTTTTGGGGCGAATTCTCTTTCCACTGCTGCGTTCGACAATTGTAGGGCTGTTTGTTTTTACGGCGGTACCCGTATTTACGGAGTTAACGATGTCGTCGCTTTTGGTAGGGCCTGGCACCGAGACGGTCGGTACGGTTCTGTTTCAACTTCAGGAGTACGCCAATCCATTGTCGGCATGCAGTCTGGCCTCACTGCTCATTTTGGGGCTTGCAATATGTCTGGTGCTTTCGAGGCGAATATCTGCGAGTTGGGGGGGCGCATGGTGACCGGCGTAAAGCTTGAAGGATTATCCAAATCGTTCGGCGATGTGAAGATTATTCCCGGGTTAAATTTGGACATCCAACCAGGCGAGTTTGTCGCCCTGTTGGGACCGTCGGGCTGTGGAAAGACAACAGTGCTTAGGATGATCGCAGGGCTTGATAATCCCGATAGGGGGAGTATTTCGATCGGGTCCGAGGTTGTTTTTGAGAAGTCCAAGGGAACTAATGTTCCGCCGGAAAAACGTAATTTGGGTATGGTGTTTCAGAGCTATGCAATTTGGCCCCACATGACGGTATTGGAGAATGTGGCCTTCGGGCTACGGTGCAAGGGGATAAAGTTAGGGGAGCGCCGACGCCAGTCCCTTGACTGGCTAGACCGGGTAAAAATGGTGGAGCTCGCAAATCGAATGCCGAATCAGCTGTCTGGGGGCCAGCAGCAACGCGTTGCCCTAGCCCGAGCCTTGGCATCACGGCCTAGGATTTTGCTCATGGACGAACCCCTATCTAATCTGGATGCCAATCTGAGGGTGGAGATGGTGGGAGAATTGCAATCGCTCAAAAAACAGATGACCATGACGGTCGTATACGTCACTCACGATCACCAAGAGGCCACTGCTCTAAGCAATCGGCTGGCCGTGATGAATCACGGGCAGATTGAGCAATATGATAATTTTCCCAATATCATGCAGAGTCCGGCAAACGAATTCGTTCGCCGCTTCTTTGGATTCACATCACTCTGAAAAACGAACTGACTATTTTTTGGTGAGTGCAACGAGGGTCAGGGTAAATGCTGTCATGGATGTTACGAAAGACGTTACAAGACCTACGGTTGTAATATCCCGCCTCCAGTTAAATGGAATGCTGACGATGTCTCCGTCCATGAGTCGGGGGATCTTGTGCCCCTCTTCGATGAGCTCTTCAAGGTCGATATAGATTAACTCCGCTTGGCCTTTACGGCGAATTGTAATGCCATCCAGCTTTGTGGTTTCGGCGAGGCCACCCGCATAAAGCAATGCGAATAACAAATCGGTACCCTCTGGTACGTAATGGATTCCCTGGTTTCCAACGGCCCCGAACATCAGCACGCGCACGAGTAGGCGACGGTAACCAACCCCGTGAATAAACTCGCCCACCCCGAGGGTCTCTGTCGGGCTAATTTGGGTGAAATTGTCGTCCACCGCTTCGCATAGGGCGACATTCGAGGAAAAGAAAAACGATAGCGCTACGACGCAGGCCGTAAATCTTCTCGATGTTTGCATTCAGATATTATACTGCCTTTTGGCATCGGGTACTATCTTACGCCTTAAGACGAACAGGGGCTCGGGAAGTCCCTAAGTGGAAAGTGGTTTCCAATTCTCAACAAGGTGGGACACCAGTCTGACTAGGACGCCCGACCCGTTTTTGGATGGGTGGTAGCTGACATCCTTACGATGGTAAGCTGTACCGGCGATATCGCAATGAACCCAAGGGTACTTGGAATCGACGAAGTATTTGAGAAAGATTCCACCCTTGCTTGAACCGGCCTCTCTGACGCCGGAATTCTTAATATCTGCAACGTTGCTCTTTAAGTCCTCCATGTATTCATCATAAAGTGGCAATTGCCACACTCGCTCACCCGTCGCGGCTGCCGAGCGCTTAACCTGTTCGATCAGAGCGTCGTGGTTTCCCATAATGCCACTAGCAACCGTGCCCAGTGCATCCACCACCGCTCCGGTTAAAGTGGCGAAATCCAAAATGGCCTGCGGGTCTAGTTTTTGCGCGTATTCGAGTGCATCGGCTAGTATGAGTCTCCCTTCAGCATCCGTGTTTATGATCTCCACCGTTTTCCCGGAAAGGCTCGTTGCCACGTCACCAGGCTTTTGGGCGCGACCGTCGGGCATGTTTTCGGTAGCCGCGACGATGCCATATACGTTTACCTTTGGCTTAAGTTCAGAAATAGCCTGCATTGCTCCCAATACGGTTGCTGAACCCATCATGTCGTACTTCATGTCCTCCATCCGGGCTGCAGGTTTGAGAGAAATGCCTCCTGAATCGAAGGTCACTCCCTTGCCGATGAGGATGATGGGCCGTTCCCCCTTTTTTCCGCCGTGGTATTCCAAGCGAATGAATTTGGGTTCTTCATGACTCCCCCGCGCAACCCCGAGCAGGAGGCCCATTTTTTCTTTCTCAATCTGCTCGCGGCCCCAAACGGTGCACTTGAGTTTGTGAGCCTTTGCCATTTTTTCGGCGTGCGAAGCAAGGTCGCTCGGAGTCATCAGGTTTCCGGGGCGGTCACCCAGATATCGAGCAAAATTTACCGCATTCGCCAGAATCTCAGCGCGTTCAATGTTTCGCGTAAGGTCAAGTCCCTTTGGAACAACGAGATGAAGGGTTTTCGGATAAAACGCCTGCGCGTCTTTCTTTTTGAGCTCTACAAATTCATACGCGCCCAACCAATAGCCCTCGAAGAATGCCTCGAGTACGGGGGCGCGATCCCGTTCCTTGCCAGATAGGAGTGAATCAATCCGAAAAACAATGGATTCGAGCCGTTCCCGCTTTTGAATAGAATAGAGCGACGCCCCGATCTGTCTTGCAATTTCAGAGGTCCAATCTTCGGTCTTGCCCAATCCGAGGAGTAGCGTGTGGGCAAATCCTGATGATGGAACGAAGCGAAGAAGGCTGGACTCACCTTTTTTTCCAGAAAAATGTTTCGACTCTTCAAGAAGTTTCAAAAGGCGTGCAGTATCGCCATCGCTTTTTCCGGCAAATTTAACGTCGCTGGTCGGATTTTTATTCTGGGTGTCGTGCGCGACTCCAAATAATCCCAAGGTGAACGCGGACTGCGGTTGGGGCTGGGCGTTAATCAAGATAGAGGGTTTCATACAGCCTTCTTTTAATTCGCTTCTGAGCTAATCTTGCAAAAATCCCTCGGCTTAGCCTTCGGGACTAGTTTCTATCGGGCCATAAAAATCTAATGGTGCGATAGAAACTAGTTATCGGTAAGCTGGCCCTAAGAGTCAAATGGAGAGTAAACAGTCAAGGTTACTGGGAGTTGCCCACAAGTAACACGGAATGGCCCAGAATGGACTGGGAGTAGCTTCCCGACCTAAACGCCTGAGCGAAAAAAATCGCCTCTCCCAGACTGTAAAAGGTCATTTGGTTCAAGAGATTGTCAGATTCATTCTTCCAAAACACAATGTACGTTCCTGCGCGATCGGTCATCCAGACGCTTTCAATGGTGTATTTAATACCCGGGTTTCTTCCAAGGCGAAGTCCGAGTTCCACGCTCGAGAACCTGATGAGTTCATCGAGGCTGTGGTGATGCTCTACGTTGATTTCGTTCAAGTCGTCTTTCCACGCGAGAACAAAGTGGTTTCCCTGGCGCGCCAAAAATGCCCGCACGGCCTTTCGAGCCGGACCGCGGTGCCAAAACCAGGAGATAATGCAGACCTCTGCTAAGAGAAATAAAAGCAAAGCAAGTCTACGAGTTCTGGTTCGGGCTTCAGGATTCTTTAAAGTCTCAATCACCACTTCAACTATTGCGAGCAAGAGAGATGCCAACTGTATCTATACTTTATTTAGTAAAAACAATGGTTTAATTGGTAGTCTGGCTCTGGAGAGTGGCTATCTTTTGGCGGATTTTTTAGGATCGGGGACTGAATTTACTAAAACGAACCTTTATTGGGACCCAGTTCCAGATTGGGTCTTCGTCTAGGCCCTTGTAACCCTCAGATATTATATACTTTATACCGACGCTCCATGAGTAGTCCCAGAATGGATCCAAACGACTCGGAAAAGTTAAGCCCATGACAGAGTCAAATCACCACTGAGTTTTTGTACATAAGTATTTGAAATTATAAATTTAATTAGGTAATTTTGAACACGGAGTGTCGCCAAGTTGGACAGTTGGCAAGGGGATTGCAAGCATCTGGCTCGAACGATTTAAGTGGCACGTTGGCTGATAGTTTTGTTGAGGGAAGCATCAGGCTGGGTCGAACTGTTATCCTGTTTACCATTCAACCCCCCAAAACCTGTTGCCGAATGTTTGATTCACCGGTGTTTCCCTCAACAGAAAAACCCGCCTCACTTTTTCCCTTCATTTGAATTTGGTTCCCGCAACGGTTCGCTCTAGTATAGATTTTACTCAATGCAACTGCATTTCTGGACTTTTGCGATTCTGGTTTTAGTGTCGCTATTATCGATTAAGGGTGTACTAGAACATTTATTCGCTGGAATGCGCCGTGCTGAAATTAAGGTGACCGCCTCCTCGGCAGAATCCTACGGAAAAGGGCTCCGACAATACAGTTTTGGTTTTGATAGCGTCATCGCGTCGGCGATCTGGATCGACCTACTTCAGAGGTCCCGCCACCAACATTCGGGTGAGGACTCCCTTAGCTGGGAGTATGTTCAATTAGATGCCATCAATCGATTGGATCCTTGGTTTGAGCGGGCCTATTCATTTGGGGGCGTGGTGCTTTCCGTTCTGGTGCAAGACAAGGAAGGCGCCCGCCGCATTCTCCAGCGCTGGGTTCGTCGCAGTCCACGGGACTGGCATATTCATTACCTATACGGCTACCACCTTTTTTTTGAACTCAAGGATTTTGAAACCGCCTCGAAGCATATTCTTCGGGCGGCCGAGTTGGAGGGCGCGCCGAGTTGGCTGAACTCACTCGCCGTAAGACTTTTGAGCGAGACCGGTGCTCTGGCGGAAAGTTTGCGGTTATGTGTCTCTCTGTACGATCAGGTGAACGACACTGAAGGAAAGGATCGATTGAGCATGCGCATTCGGAGTCTAAATTACAAATTGCAGCTTCGGGCGTGGGAAACGGCCCTAGAGGAGTTTCGCGCGCAACGCCTGCGGGAACCTCGTTCGATAATGGAGCTGTCAGCACTTTTCAGATCGCGAGTGCGAGAAATTGCATCCTCAGTGACCGGTGCCGGACTTGTGAGCGATCTAGCGGTGATTTTGGGCGAACGTTTCCCATTTCGCTATGATAAGAAGTTTCGTAAGATTCAATCTGAGGTTTTTGATCAGTTGAATGGTCCTGGAGAAGTTGGCATATTTCACGTGCAGTAATAATGATGAAACCCAATGTTGAGATTGAATTTGTTGGAGTCACCAAGGAGTTTCGCACCGGGCTCGTTCGCAAGAAGACTGCACTGGCGAGTGTAAGCTTTTCCATCGAGCGGGGTGATGTTGTAGGGATTTTGGGGGCTAATGGGTCTGGAAAATCAACCTCGTTAAAGTTGATTTTGGGCTTTTTAAAACCCACTGGCGGACTGATCTCTATAGGGGGGCAAAGTCCCAAAGATTATCGTTGTAGAAGACTCATTGGATACCTCCCAGAAAATCCCAGATTTCAAAAGTTTTTGACCGCTGAGAGTTTACTCAGTTATTACGGAAAACTAGCCGATATAACGGGCCCGGCGCTACGGAAACGGATCCATTTTCTGATGGATCTCGTTGGGATCCGTTTTGCTGCCGGTGAACGGGTGGGCGGGTTCAGTAAGGGTATGGTTCAGCGTTTGGCGATCGCGCAGGCGCTCATACACGATCCAAGAATTCTCATTTTTGACGAGCCCATGAGTGGGCTTGATCCTGTCGGGCGTCGTGATATTCGCGAACTTCTATTGGATATTCGAAACCGTATGAGTGTGACCGTGGTGTTTAGCAGTCACATTCTTTCCGATGTCGAGCAGGTTTGCCAAAGCGTGATTTTACTAAAGAATGGTCAATTGACGAAACAGTGTTCTGTCGCGGAACTTCTGGCGAAGGAGCCCGAACAATTTAGACTTGTTGCCACTACGACGCCGACCGAACTTCAGGTCAAATTCGGGCAGTTTTTGGAAAAGCGTAATGATGGCCAGTGCGTTTTCAATGTGCGGGGAGCCCAAGAGCTGGGGGGCATTGTTGGTGAATTGGACAGGCATGGGGTCCGCATCGTTAGCCTGGAGAGTTCTCGGACAACACTTGAGGATTCGTTGTTTCGCAATCTCGTACCCGGGTTAAGTGGTGGTGGCGCGCTTGGAAAAGGGTCGGCTGAAAGTGGTGGAGAAATGGCAGACGGAACAGGCGGGGGCAATCTGCTGTGAAGGCGCTAGCGATTGCAAGCGTTGCGGCCCGTGAATTATTACACGAGCGTGTTTTTTACATTCTACTGGCCTTCGCGGTGGTGGGCGTCGTCTTTAGTTCGGCTTTAGGACAGCTTACCTATGCGGATCAGGCGAAGCTCAGCCTCGACTTCATGCTGGCTGGCACTCAAATGAGCATGGTGCTGTTTTCGATATTCGTCGGAGTGAGTCTGTTTCAGCGGGAATTGTCGTCCGGTTCGATCGCTATGGTGTTATCCAAGCCGATCTCCCGGGCAACATTCCTAATAGGTAAGTTTTTTGGACAAATGGGTGTGCAGTTTATCGTCATGGTGGCACTGGCCGGATTGACCCTATTCTCTCGCGCATTGCAGATGGATGTGCCCACTGGACTGTGGCAGGGAATTGCCCAGTCGTTTTATCTTTCGTTCCTCGAATGTATCGTTTTAACGGCGGTCACGTACTTTTTGGCGACCTTTTGCGGCCCGATCACGACGGGAACCGTGGCGATGAGCTTTTATTTTCTGGGGCATTACAGAAAAACGTTTGATCTGACGGTGGGACAGAGTTGGGTGTGGAGTGTGGTGGAAAAACTCATTCCGAATTTGGAGGTATTTAATACAAAGACGTTGGCTTCGTATGGTATTGCACTTCCAGCAGGGGAAGTCATTTGGGTGACTCTTTATGCGTTGGTATGTGCTTTGTTTTTTGTATTTTCCGCAATATTAGTGTTTCGCGAACGGGACATTCCGACATGAACCCGATTGAACTTCTATCGCATTCATTGGCGCGTTCACCGGTTATTGAAGTATTAGTTTTTATTTGTGGGTTGATGTGGGGAAGTTTTTTTAATGTCTGTATTTATCGATTACCTCGTGATCAATCGGTTGTGACACCCAGGTCACGGTGTCCTCTATGTCAGGCGCCTGTCGCTTGGTTTCACAATATACCCGTGTTCAGTTATTTGGCTTTGGGGGGGCACTGCGCATCGTGCAAAGGTCGCATCAGCCTTGAGTATCCGATTGTGGAGTTTTCAACGGGGCTCATTTTTTTGGCGCTGTACTGGAAAATGGGTGTGACTGGAAATCTATTAGCCCAAATGGTTTTCATCTCCGGTCTTTGGGTGTCGTCGATAGTGGATCTACACCATCAAATAATTCCTGACGAGATTAGTATTGGCGGAATTCCCATCGGGTTTTGTGCAGCCTTGTGGTTGGGTTACCCTGCCTGGTGGGAATCGCTTCTGGGAATTGCATTTGGCGGAGGCAGTTTTCTGGCGGTATCTTGGGTTTATGAAAAGCTCACCGGCCGCGAGGGACTTGGAGGGGGAGACGTCAAGTTGCTTGCGATGATTGGTGCATGGATGGGTTATCAGGCCATCTTGCCGGTAATTGTCCTCTCGAGTGCATTCGGATCGGTTGTGGGGATTGGATTGATGGCATTTAAAGGAAAGGGGTTAAAGGAGGCCATTCCTTTTGGTCCGTTTTTGGCCGTGGGAGCGGTTGTTCAATCCTATTGGGGCGAGGCGATTAACGATCTCCTGTTTCCCTTCGTCTTTTGAGGTGCTCTCTGCCAGTGGGTGAATCTAGAACGGTAATTGTGACTGGTGGCGCGGGCTATTTAGGCCGATGTGCCGTTGAAGTATTGCAGCAAAAGGGCTATCGCCCCGTAGTCATCGACAACTTCTCGAGGTCATCAATTCAGGCTGTTCGGGGCGTCGAATTTTACAAGGTCGATCTCACCAATGGGCTGGAATCGCGTGAGGCCTTTTCCAAAATTGGCAGCGCCTATGCATTGATTCACTTCGCGGCTCTTGCTTTGGTCGAGGAGTCGGTAAAATTGCCGGAGCTTTACCTGGCAAACAATGTCGGAGCGGCGAAAACGGTGGCAGAACTGTGTAGTGAACATCGAATTTCACGGGTCATTCATTCTTCAAGCTGCACGGTCTATGGTATCCCGCTGTCCAATCCCATTACGGAGAGTGCGGCGCTCAGTCCGATTTCGCCGTATGGTCAAAGTAAACTTTTAGCCGAGCGCGTGTTCGACGCACACAGCGCTCAAGGGAAGTTTCGCAGTGTGAATTTGAGGTATTTCAATCCGGTTGGGGCGGTGGGTGCGTTCGGCGAGCGACATGAGCCGGAGACCCATCTGATTCCTAGAGTTGTGAACGCCCTTTTGCGGCAACAATCGGTGGAATTGTTTGGAAACGACTATCCGACGCAGGATGGAACCTGTGTTCGTGATTTTATACATGTAAAGGATTTAATTGACGGCCACCTTTTAGCTCTGGACTGGCTTGGAGCCTCGGATGAGGGGTCTCCGCGGGCAATTAATTTGGGATCGGGTAATGGAAATTCCGTTTCCGAGGTAATTCGAGCCGCGGAAAGCTTGCTGAAAGTGAGGGCCAATACGGTGGTTTTGCCGAAAAGGTCTGGAGATCCGCCTGTTTTGGTTGCCGATACTCGATTGGCCCGGGGGTTGCTAGGCTGGATGCCAGTGCGGGATTTGTCGGCTATGATTAGCGACCATTTAGCATTCGTCAGGGGGCGTGAATGAGTGAAGCTTTGCCGGTTGAATTGGAGTTTTCCAAATGCAACGTGTGCAAAAAAAGTATTCCCAAGGGCGGAGTTTATTACAAATGTTCGGTTTCGACCTGTAACCGAACCCGATTCCAACTTTATTTTTGCAGTGTCGAATGCTGGGATGCGCACGTTCCCGGGCAACGCCATCGCAGCAGTTACTGCACGGAGCAACGGGCGCCATCCAAATAAAATAACAACTCCCGCGCGTGTGGCTGTTTGGCGTTGGAGGCTTGCCACATGACCGACCCTCGTGCATAATTTCTGCCTTCGATTGCAGTATTAAATTCGATTTGGAGGACGCATGGAGTTAGTTTTAATTTTTGGCATCTCTTTTGCTGCGCTGGTGTTTGCATTTTATTTGTCTACCTACGTCATGCGCCAGGAGACCGGAACCGAAAAAATGCGGTTCATTTCAAATGCCATTAAAGACGGCGCTGAGGCATTTTTGAGAAGGCAAAATAAGACGATTGCCATCTTTAGCATTGTCGTCGCAGTCGCGCTTTATCTTTTTTACTCCGAACATAAGGGTCCTGATCTTGCCTGGAAAATCACGCTGGGTTTTCTGGCGGGTGCATTTTCTTCGGCACTGGCTGGGTTTATCGGTATGACGATTTCGATTCGGGCCAATATCCGGACTGCCAGCGCCGCGATGACGAGTCTCAACAAGGCGCTACAAATTGCCCTGCGGGGTGGTGCCGTTTCCGGTTTGGCGGTAACCGCCATGAGTCTTTTGGGCGTCGCCGGACTGTTCGTGCTTTTTGGCGGGCGAACGGATCTTCCCGCTACGCAATTGAAAGATATCGCGTTGCAGGTGGTTGGCTATGGATTTGGAGCGAGCTTTGTCGCGCTCTTTGCACAATTGGGTGGCGGAATTTATACCAAGGCAGCTGACGTCGGTGCCGACCTCGTGGGCAAGGTCGAGGCCGGAATACCCGAAGACGATCCCAGAAATCCCGCCGTCATCGCGGACCTCGTAGGCGACAATGTGGGTGATTGCGCGGGCCGTGGTGCCGACCTGTTTGAATCTACTGCGGCTGAAAACGTCGGCGCGATGGTGTTGGGGGCTTTTTTGGTCATCAAGCATCCGGAACTTGGGGTGGGTGTGGTTTTCTTTCCTCTGATAGCTCGAGCTTTTGGAATCATTGCTAGCATTGTGGGGGTTTATTGCGTTCGACTTCGTAACGAAAACGAGGATCCGATGGCTGCGCTCAATCGAGGTTATGTTGTGACGACGATTCTGTCGGTGATTGGATTTTATTTCGCCGTGAAGTGGTTGCTGAACTTTCCAGGGAATATGTGGTTTTTTGCAGCCGGTTGCGTTGGTGTGTTGACCAGTTATCTATTCGTGCTCATCACTCAGTATTATACCGAGTACCGATTTCGGCCGGTGCGTTCGATTGCCGATGCCAGTGTGACTGGACCAGCAACGAACATTATAACAGGTATCGCGGTTGGGCTTGAGTGTACCGCGGCTCCGGTACTTGTTATATGCGTGGCGATTTATACATCCTATTTTTTTGGCGAGAAGGCACTCGCCGGTGGAGGTCTGTTCGGTACGGCGGTTGCTACCATGGGCATGTTATCGACGGCGGCCTATATTTTGGCGATGGACACGTTTGGCCCCATCACCGACAACGCTGGTGGAATTATTGAGATGTCGGGTCAGCCGGAGGACATTCGAAAGCGGACCGATCGATTGGACTCTGTGGGTAATACGACAAAAGCTCTCACCAAGGGATATGCCATCGGTAGCGCCGCGCTGGCCGCCTTCCTTCTTTTCTCCGCGTATCTCGATGAAGTGGGTGATCTGTTGGGACGGGATTTTCATTCGGTTGATCTGGCAAAGGTACCGGTTTTCATCGGAGGTCTTCTCGGCGCTGCTTTAGTTTTCCTGTTTACCGCGTTTGCCATTAAGGCGGTCGGTAATGTCGCTCAATTGGTGATTAAAGAGGTTCGTCGCCAGTTCAGCGAAAACAAAGGGATCATGGCCGGCACATCCCAGCCAGACTATGGAAAATGTGTCGACATCGTAACTGTCGGTGCCCTGAAGGCTATGGTACTTCCCGGAATACTTGCGGTTGCATCGCCGATCGTGGTTGGTGTTGTGTTTAAGCACCTCTCGGATGAAGTGGGCATTGGTGCCGAGGCGGTTGCGGCCTTTCTGATGGTCGGCACCATCTGCGGTATTTTGATGGCCACATTCATGAACAATGGTGGCGGAGCATGGGACAACGCAAAAAAATACATCGAAACCGGAGTTCATGGCGGAAAGCGTTCCGATGCTCATAAGGCGGCCGTTGTGGGGGATACGGTCGGGGATCCCTTTAAAGACACGGCGGGCCCATCGCTTCATGTGCTCATTAAGATGCTTTCGACGCTCACGCTTCTTCTGGCGCCGCTGTTTATCTGATTCTCAGGGCCACTTCGCCTGTGGTTCACGGTGCGTTAGCCGCCGATGGTTTCATATGCTCCTTTCTATGAAGGGTGGATCGCATCTGGTATTCTATAGTTTGCTGGAGGAACAATGGGTAACAGTGTCGGAGAACTTTTCTTTCGGGGTGGCTGGGTAATGTGGCCGCTGCTCATTTTTTCGGTCATTACATGGGCGGTCGTGTTGGAACGCGCCTATATTTTGATTCTGGCCCGCAATCGATTCTCCCGGTTGGTGGACGGCCTCAAGGATTTGTTGGACCGCGGCGATCTGACAGGGGCGCGCGAACGGTGCGAGAGCGCCCACCCTTCACTTCAGCGACTCTTTTTGGAGGCCATGGAAACTGGTAAAGGACGTGATAGTGCGATGCGAATGACGGAGCGAAATGCCGCCAGAATGGTGAGCTATCTCAAGAAGAACCTCTGGGTTTTGGGAACCATCGCTAGTGCGAGTCCTTTTATCGGGCTGCTCGGAACCGTCGTAGGAATCGTGAGAGCTTTTCACGATATGGCGGAAAAGGGGGCGGGGGGATTTAGCGTTGTGGCGGGGGGAATTTCAGAGGCTTTGGTGGCTACGGCAGCAGGTCTTATTGTCGCGATTGTGGCGCTCCTGACCTATAACATCTTCATGACCTACTCGAATCAGCTGCTGGCGACCGTTCGCTTGAGTTTGGATGAGGTTTTGGACCGTAGTTTCGACCGCACGGTCAAGACAGGATAGTCTTTGGCTCTCAATTTCAGAGACGGCGAAAATGACTCGATAGTGGCGGAAATCAATATTACGCCGCTCACCGATATTTTTTTGGTGCTGTTGATCATTTTCATGATTTCCAGTTCCGCCATGCTCGAGGGTGGTTTGCAGGTAAAGTTGCCGACCGCAAAAACGGGGGCGTTGACGAAGATCGAATCGGGAAAACCCGTGTATGTAACGATTGCCAAAGATGGCCGAATTAGCGTGAATGATCGGACATCAGACGAAGCAGGCATCTCTAAACTGGTCAAAGAGGTGCTTCTTTCCACTACGGATAAGACCGTTGTCATTCGTGGAGACGAAGGGGTCGATCTCGGCACAGCGGTTCGCATCATGGACGCGGCCCGTGCTGCGGGTGCGGAAAAAATTGCCCTTGCGACACAGCCGCCGAAATAATCCTTACCTAACCAGAGTTTTACGGTTAGATTTTTCTCCATGTCCACAACTCTTCTAGCCTTTCTGACGGCCGGGGTGTTTTTTGCGGCTTACCGTTTTTACGGCGCGCGTGTAGCGAAGTGGGTTGGGCTCGATGATAGCGTGCGCACGCCTGCCGTTCTGCGCGATGATGGCTTCGATTATGTCCCAACCCATCAAGGGATTCTTCTAGCTCAACATTTTGCGAGCATTGCGGCCGCCGGTCCGGTTGTCGGTCCCATCGTGGCGGCTCTGGCATTTGGGTGGGGCCCGACTCTGGGTTGGATTGTCCTGGGATGTATCTTTATCGGTGCCTGCCATGATTTTTCATCACTCGTCGTTTCGGTTCGTCACGGTGCGCGTAGCATTCCGGAAGTGGCCAAGGAAATCCTGGGTGTGGGTGGGTATCGCCTGTCGCTCGGTTTTATTTGGCTCTGCCTAATTTACGTTTTGATTGCGTTCACCGATGTTACCGCCCAGCAATTCATCGCAGTCGACGAGTGGAATGGTGTGGCGCACAATGTTGGTGGGGGAGTTGCCACCTCCAGTATTTTGTATTTGTTTCTGTCGATCGCGATGGGGCTTGCGATGACCCGTTGGAAAGCACCCTTGTGGGTGGTGACCGTGCTTTTTTTCCCCGCCCTTTTATCGATAATTTTGCTAGGACAAAGTTTTCCGATTGTTTTTCCAGCCGGCGATGCCGCGATGTGGTGGGGCCTGCTCATCATCCTCTATTGCGCGGTCGCCTCGCTACTACCGATGTGGTTATTACTCCAACCGCGCGGCTATCTTGGGGGCTATTTTCTTTATCTCATATTGGCCGTTGGGTTTTTGGGACTGGCATTTGGCGGGCTGCCGATTGCCTATCCGGCATTTAAAGGTTTTGTTTCGGCGAAAGGCGACTCGCTCTATCCATTCCTGTTTATTACCGTCGCCTGTGGTGCTTGCTCCGGGTTCCACGGATTAGTCTGTTCGGGGACGACATCCAAGCAACTCAAGCGGGAAAGTCACGCGCCGCTGGTCGGGTATGGCGGGATGCTGCTCGAAGGGGTAGTGGCGGTAATGGCGCTTACAACCGTTATGATTTGGCCGGCCGATTCGCCGATACTCTCAAAGAGTCCAGCCGAAATTTATGCGGTCGGAATTGCCCACTTGGCACATAGCGTTTTTTCACTGGATATTCAGTGGGGAGTGACGTTCGGCATGCTGGCCTTTGCAACATTTGTTTACGACACTCTGGACGTAGCCACTCGTCTGGGACGCTATCTTCTCGAGGAGTTGCTGTCACTCAAGGGTATAAGGGGTCGCTTGATGGCGACAGGAATTACACTTTTTTTGCCGATCGCATACGTGGTGTTGACGCCTAGGACGATGGTGGGCGGGAAATCGGTGGCGCTTTGGGCGAGCATCTGGCCAATATTCGGGTCGAGCAATCAGCTGCTCGCGGCCCTGACGCTGCTTTTAATGAGCCTATGGATTCGATCGCAAAAGCGGTCCCCGCTTTGGCTTCTAATTCCCGGCCTTTTGATGCTCGTCACCGCGTCGACGGCTCTCACGCTGCAATGGTGTGGTGCTGTTAAGATTCTCATTCAAACACCGACGACACCAACGCCCTCGGCAGTTCTTAACGCAATTACGACGTCGCTCCTTCTCATAGTTGCCGGCGGATTTAGCATCAGCTGCTGGCGTGCACGCCTTCGGGTGCCGATGCCGGTGAGTACGAGCTAATGCTGGTGTATCCGATGACAGGTGCTTCGCACGCCAGCGCAGAACAAACGTAGAGAGTTTCTTCGTTGTTTACGGCGATTCTAGATGCCAGTGCGGTGACCCGATTAGTTAATTCAGGCGATTGAATCAGAAGGCACTGATTCGGCAACAGTCTGGCACGTAGAAGGTTGATCAATTTATCGTTGGTCTCTTGCGATGGACCGGGGCAAAAAACGAGAACCTTGGCGTCGTTTAACAGAAAATCGGCCGCGATAATCCATTGACCTGCGGCCTGAGGAGACTCGATCAGGGTTTGAGAGGCGGATGCCAATGCCCTTCGTGCAATATCCAACAGGTTCCCATCTCCAACGATATGCCCTAGTCGCGAAAGGGCCAGCGCAGCCGTAGAGGCTGCTGACGGAGTCGCGCCATCATGATTGTCCCGCGTCCTTGCAATGACGACGGGGTCTTCATGCGAATTAAAATAAAAAATCTCCTTTCTGGAATCCCAAAAATGCGACACGAGATTTTGGGCAAGTATTATCGCCCTTTCCAACCACGTAGGGTTTTGGGTGGCGAGAAAGAGCTCGACGAGCGCGTTTAAAAAGTAGGCGTGGTCATCTAAAAAACCATTGGGGATTTGGGTTCCGTCAATCACCGAGTGACCGATTCGGCCTCGGCCCCTCATTTTTCTCCAAACTGCTTCTGCTGCCTGTGTCGCGGCATCCAGATAATTAGTATCATTCAACGCGATCGCAGCCTTTGCGAAAGATTCGATCATCATGCCGTTCCAAGAGGTGATCACCTTGCAATCCAGGTGTGGTCGAACGCGCGAATTGCGCACAGCCAGTAACCGACGTCGGCTGCGAATAATCGTGTCATCCAGTGCATCCGGCTGAACCGTTTCGAGCTTGGAAAACTCAACTTTGGAAAGCGGGGTATGAAGAATATTGGACGACTCAAAATTTCCAGAGGGGGTGACGCCAAAGTACTTACAAAAAATTTCGGCATCCTGTGCTGGCAGTGTTTGGCGAATCGCGGAGTCGGCCCAGGTGTAAAAGTGGCCTTCCTCGCCCTCGGTGTCGGCGTCCAGAGTTGAATAAAAACAGCCGTCAGGTGCGGTCATTTCGCGGAGAACGAAGTCGAGAGCCGCTCGGGCGGAATCGGCAAAAGCCAATTCGCCGGTCACTCGAAAGGTGTCGATGAGAACACCGGTGAGTAAAGCGTTATCGTAGAGCATTTTTTCAAAGTGCGGCACGAGCCATTCGGCATCGGTGGAGTAGCGATGGAACCCCCCGCCGAGCTGGTCACAAACTCCGCCGCGTGAAATTCGATCCAGGGTGTGAGTGACCACGCTGAGTGAATTCGGAGCGCCTGTGTAAATAGAATGGCGTAAATAGTTGCGTAGTCGTTCGGTGTGAAAAAACTTGGGCGCGCTACCAAAGCCGCCGTTGGTGGAATCATATGAGGCGTTAACTTGGGAGATGAAGCGGTTTAGTAAATCAGAATATGGTGGAAGTGGGAATGTCTGAGGGGTTGATTCGAAAATCTCCTTTACCGACTGGCTCAAGCGCTCGGAGGTCAGAATGAGTTCGTTTCTACGACCTTGCCACGCCTGGAGAATGCCACTCAGTACTCTTTGAAACGAGGGCACTGCGTACCGGTCTTCGGGGGGATAGTAGGTTCCCCCGTAAAACGGCAAAAGACTTGGCGTGAGAAAGGCCGACAGCGGCCAACCGCCGCGTTGGGACAACAACTGAACAGCTGTCATGTAGATCTGGTCGATGTCAGGGCGCTCCTCGCGATCGACCTTAATTGAGACAAAGTGATCGTTTAGCAACCGTGCTGTGATCGGGTCGCTGAAGCTTTCAAATTCCATGACATGGCACCAGTGACAGGCGGAGTAACCGATTGATAGAAAAATGGGGCGATCGAGGGCACGCGCACGGCTAAAGGCTTCCTCCCCCCACGGGTACCAATCCACTGGGTTGTCGGCGTGGCTAAGGAGATACGGGCTTGATTCCCTTCCGAGGCGATTCTGGGTCACAGTGTATTGTTGATAAGTAATGGAAATCGTTATGGCAATATGTTTTGCGAAGGGGTTGTATTTTGGGGCTCACTTTGTTATAAATCGCGCCGAATCCTAAAACACCTATTAAGGGAGATTGTATGCGTAGCTCGACGTTGTTCCATGCGGGAATGCTCGCCATAGCATTCGTGTTGTCAGCCGTTGCAGAGGAGACCACTCAAGCTCCTGCTAGCACTGCTCAGTCGGTGGAGACCGCACAGGTGACCACAACGGACAGTGCGTTTTCTGCGTCCATCGAAGTTCGCCCATCGGTGAGCGTCGAAGAGGTTGGTGCTCCCGAGGCTGCCAAGTCGAACATGCCTAAGTACACGACCGAAAACACTCTCGATCTGGGTTACCAAATCAATTCGAAAGTCTCTGCTGGGTATCGTCAGGGCTTCGACACCAACGTCATGAGCTTTGGTGAGGCGGGCGGTCGAGTCAATCCGACCATCGGCGATACGATTCTTCGAGCCAAGATCAAGGATATCTGGTCGAGCGGCGACACGTCGCTCAGCTACGAACCGCGACTCTATCTGCCGCTGGCTCAAAAACTTCAGGATGCGGGGAGTGTGGCCACAATTAGAAACTACGTTGTACTTTCACAGAAGGTGAATAGTACGGTGACGGTTTCTCTGATGGAGATTCCAATCTTTCATGTTTACAACCAATCCGGAACGACGACCGATGGAAAGGCAAAGGCGAATGCGGTGCTTGAAAACCGAGTCTATCTGTTGACCTCGGTATCGATCACCGAAAATTTGAGTCTGGATCTCCCACTGATGGTGAACAGCGTTCGCAGTGCGAACTACGCCGGCGCGGAGAACAACGGCCGTTTGGAGCATAAGCTGTGGATGTATCCGGAACTGGACTACGCGATCGACAAGACCTGGACCGTCGGTGCTGCCTATTACAGCGGCAATCTGCTGAGTTATGCAGGTGGCGACCTCATGGGCGTCGACCTCTCTAACGGACTTTCTGGGGGGACAGCCCAGCTCGTCGTTAGAGCCAGTCTGTAAATCTTAGTCTTATTTTATTGGGTACCGCTTAGTTTGGAGTTTGGTACCACGTACCTTTCAGGGCTGCGTCACAAAGTGACGCAGCCCTTTTGTTTTTCTTGCCGGCGTGTCAGGCGAAGCCCAACGTGATTGGCACACTGCTATTGATCAAACAGCAATTCGTTCACCTCATCCGCCGAGCCACTTGTGCCGACTGTCAAACGCAGGAGCAGTACGCTGATGTACTGCTGGCAATCCGAAACTTCGTACATTTCCGTCCACTTTTCTGAAAATCCAGCCACGTCAGCGTCGCTCTGATGGCATTTTTGCGGCTCCGAGCCGATATACTTGCATGCGGGGCCGCCGCGGGATTGTGGTTTTAATATTTAGAGTTTTGCAATATCATATATATATGAAGCTATTAATTGATATAGACCAGCAACTCTTCGAGACGGTCCATCGACTGTCCGGGGCCAAGACCAAGAAAGAGGCAATTGTCATCTCATTAAAGGAGTATCTGAGAAACCACGAGAAGGAAAAAGTGCTGACACAATTAGAAACCTACCGCCATGGTATGACGCTTAATAAATTGTTGTCGTCGCGCAAACAATGGAAACGGTTTTAATCGATACTTCCGCCTGGATCGTGAGCTTTTCGAGCGCGGGATTTTCAAATGTTAAGCTTTTTATCAACGAACTGATTAGAACGGACAGGGCCGTCACAACTGGAATGGTGCGACTAGAACTCCTTCAGGGAGCGGTCTCGGATCGGCACGCAACAATTCTATCCAACACATTCCGAACACTAACGAATCTCGAAGCGGATAATGGCATATGGGAGGAGGTTGGGGCCCTTTACCGCAAGCTTCGTAGCAAGGGGTTGACCGTTGCAATTCCCGATCTATGGATCGCAACCCTGGCATTAAAAGAACGATTGGTGCTGCTCCACGCCGACAAGGATTTCGAGCGCATCGCACGCCTCACAGAATTAAAAACGCTCATAATCACGTCTTGATACCTGGTTCCGTTGAGTCGGCCTAATGCGTCGACAGAATAACTTACCTTGGTCAATTTCATTGCAGATTGAAGCTCCGGACGGCTCTTGGCGCCTTCAGGTCTGCTCAAAGGGACCAGGTGTTATTACTGCACAATATTTGAAAGAACACTCTAATCACATTACTACCGATCCATTGAATGAGTCGTCGGGGTCTGCCCGCATCATTCGCGGCGGCGGTTGGGGCACCTCTGAGGAGCTCTTGCGGTCCGCGTATCGTGGCAGCTATGCGATGCCTGATCGCAGCAGCCCCCTGATCGGTTTCCGCCTCGTGAGGACGGCTCAGTAACTGAAGTTGACCGATAACCGTTCCGTTACTCCATTTGTTTAACTTGCGTGCAATAGATGCAATAGGCAATGGGCCAAGGACTCGACCGAGTGTCCAATACCGGGATTGTATCAAAGAGTCTTCGGCGGGACTTGATGGAATGCGTTTCTCCAGTCTGCGCCCATATGTATTCTATTTCGGGGGTGTACACCGTTCGTCTAGAAGCATCTCCTGACAGCTTCGGGCCATAGACTGGCACTGTCGTTCTTGAAATATGCTTAACGTGCTCTTCCATTTTTCTAATGGAGATTTCAAAGCTAACGAGCGGCACCTGTAGGCTTCCCACGATCACCGTTTGCCCATTCCGATCAATAGCCTTGAAATCGGAAATGTAAAGGTGATCATTGACCTCAAGCTCGGTGATAATTAACTTAACCGAATGTCACCGGCCGAATTTCGAATTTTCAAGAAGGAGTACGCCCCGGAACTCCTTCGCATAGCCGAATCGGATCTTGAGTCCGCTCAAATCCTCTTCCAGGCAAAGCGAGGTCGCTTCGAGAACGTTCTGTTTCATGCTGCGCAAGCGGTTGAAAAGTCCCTCAAGGCGGTTCTTTGCGCGCAGGGAAAGCCGGTCCCCCTGACTCATCAACTCTATACGGTAGTCAGTCAGTTTCCGACGCTCGATATGCCTCCCGGTGGATACTCGCTCAATGATCTCACCCCGTTTGCAACAATTCGACGGTATGAAGAAGGAAAAGCGGCCCTCAACCCAGATGATCTGAAGAATGCCCTGGCACTGGCCACACAGGTCGTGGAGTGGGCAAAGGACAGGATAAAGTGAAAAATATCCGACGATACTTTTTGAGAAAGTACTGCACAAGTGAGATCGAGAAGATTATCGATGAAACCATGTCACGCATTAGGGGTGTTGCCCCTGCTGTCGAACAAATCATAGTCTTCGGCTCAGCCCTCACCAATTTCTTTGACGATGAATCGGACCTGGATTTAGTTCTCATATTTGCAACTCCTGCGGAAACCAGGTTGGGCGAAAGGGCGCTTTACCGTGTTGCCCACACTTTCAATCGCGAAATCGATTTTCTTTGCATTGAGAAGGATGCATTTCAGCAGAAAGCTGCCCTCGGAGGAGTTTACTGGCTGGCGGCTAACGAGGGAATGCAAGTCTTCCCAAGA
>CAZRVZ010000195.1:0-4314 GCA_964603655.1 uncultured Pseudobdellovibrionaceae bacterium
CGCGAGCGCGTGCAATGACTTCGAGAAGGGCTCTTCCCAAGCCTTCGAAAAGGTATAGCCCCTCGGTTCGGCAGAGAGTTTGGAATTCTTCTAAATATGGCCGGGCCGAACCGGACCCGTTATGTGACTACCCGATAAGCAGAAAATAATGGTTCTCTCACCTGATGAATTCATGAGACGATTTCTCTTACACGTTTTGCCAAAACAGTTTGTCCGTATCCGCCATTGTGGCGATAATCCGCTACCGAAATCGTCTGAGTCTCAGTGAGTTCGTAACGACCGAGATGGAACTAAGCGCCATCGCCGCCGCCGCCACCATCGGGTTGAGCCAACCAAACGCGGCGAAGGGAATCGCGACGATGTTGTAAACAAAGGCCCAGAAGAGGTTTTGTCGGATTATCGTAACGGTACGGGCGGAGAGCTCTATCGCCAGCGCCACGCGAGAGATATCCCCTTTAAGGAGTGCCACCGATGCGGTTTCGAGCGCGATGTCGGTTCCGGTTCCGAGCGCAAAGCTCACGTCCGCTTGGGCCAGCGCCGGGGCATCGTTAATTCCGTCGCCAACCATCCCGACAATTTTTCCGTCATCCTGCAATTTCTTGACGAGATTCGCCTTATCGCCAGGGAGGCAGGGCGCCACAACTTCGTCGATACCGAGCTCCTGGGCCACCTCGAGAGCGGTCGTTCGATTGTCACCGCTGGCCATCACGGTGTGGATTCCCAGGCGTCGGATATGGTTGAGGGCGACCAAGGCCTGCGGCCGGATGGCATCCGAAAGAGCAAAAAGCGCGCTAACCTCTCCGTCAATGGCGCAAAAGGAGACCGTCTTTCCTTGGGCGCGATAACGTTCCACCTGATCGTTTACCGGACCATCGAGCGATTCGATGCCCAGGAATTGGGCGTTGCCGATACGAACCTGTTGACCAGAAACGTCGGCCTCGGCCCCCTGGCCCGCCACCGCCCGGAATGTGCTGATTGGCACCCGACGAGCGGAACCACAATATTCGACGATTGCCCGCGCCAGCGGGTGTTCCGATGCCATCTCGACCGATGCGATAATCGATTTCAGGTGGTCGGAATCCTTGCCCGGTTTAAACCATGCATCGGAGACCTCGGGTTTTCCAAGTGTCAGCGTCCCGGTCTTGTCGAAGACCAGCACATTGATATTCTGAGCCAGTTCCAGACTCTCGGCGTTTCGGATCACTACCCCAATTTCCGCAGCTCGCCCAGTACCTACCAATACCGCCGTTGGAGTTGCCAGACCCAAGGCGCAGGGGCAGGCGATGACCAGCACGGCCACAGCAGAAAGCACCGATTTTTCCCACCCGTGGCCTGCCGATAGCCAAAACACCAGCGTCAGCCCCGCGATAACCAAAACGACCGGAACGAATTTTCGACTGACCACATCGGCGAGCCGTTGAATCGGCGCTTTAGACGATTGAGCCGATTCCACCAACCGAATAATTTTTTGAAGTACGGTGTCGGCCCCGATCTTGTGCGCCCGCATCGCGATGCGCCCGTCCAGATTTATGGTCGCCGCCCAAACCGAATCACCAACCTGTTTGGCAATACTCGTGCTTTCGCCCGTGAGCGCCGATTCGTTGACGCTCGAAGCTCCGTCGGTAACGATGCCGTCGACAGGGACACTTTCCCCGGGCCGCAAGACAACGATATCGCCCACGGCAATAGCCTGAGTGTCGATTTCGACCTCCTGACCGTTCTGAAGGACGCGAGCTTTAGACGGGGCGAGGCTCATGAGCTTTCGAATGGCCTCGGCCGCGCGCCCTTTGGCGCGATCCTCGAGCAATCTTCCCAGAATGATCAGCGTGATGATCACCGCCGCGCTTTCGAAATAGAGCTCGGAGCGGCCCCAGAAGAGCGAATAGAGGCTGAAAGCAATCGCGGCTCCGGTCCCGAGCGCCACGAGGGTGTCCATATTGGCGGAAAATCTTTTTCCCAAACGCAGCGCCGTCAGAAAAAAATCGCGACCCGCCCAAACGACGGGAAGCGTCAGCATGAGCTGTAACCAATCGGACCACCCGGAACGAAACATCGACATCGCAATCAAGACGATCGGGATTGTGAACACCAAGGCAACCTGGAATCGAAAGACGAGATCAACGGCGTTCGACACCTCGTCATTTAACTCTCGCGGCTCGTAACCCAACTCCCGAATGGCTCGAAAAATTTTAACCCGATCCGCATCGCCCAAAACAGTAGCCCTTCGCGTCGCAAGATTGACGCAAGCCTTTTTTACCCCGCGGAGTTTTAAGAGACGGTCCTCTATCTTTTGCGTGCACGAGGCGCAGTGCATTCCATCGATGAGAAATATCCTTCCGGTTTCCACCGTTGAATAGCTTAACTCAAGACTCTGGCCAGAGGTAGACCGAGAGTTTCGGCTTGCCGTCCTGGAGTGGCTTGGCTACGCTTTTTTTTGCATTTAATTGTCACGGGAACTCATGCGAAACTTTTAAGGGGGTATTACCATGCGAAACTTAATCTGCTTTCTATCCATCGCCACTAGCATTTCTTTCGCGGCGGACATTCCGGGAGGCTTGGCCAGAAGCGCGGAGCGTTTTGGAGTGGGATCTTACCAACTGGTGGTCAGCCCGGCATTTACGATTGCCCCTGGAGGTGCCTACTTGTCCTCTGAATTGAGGCACCAGTCGGATGAGGATTTCGGCGTGGGATTCGGATTTGGCGCCGGTGAGGTTGGTTTTAATTTCGGATTTCATGGGGTGTGGCACCTTTTGCCCGATTCGGGAGATAAGCCGGCCGTGGGGTTGATGGGGGGCATGTACATGAATCGCATTACCCCGTGGAACTACTTTACTATCAAGGTGGCCCCGATGATCAGTAAGAGCTTTGCGACTGAGTGGGGCAGGTTAACTCCGTATGCGGCAATGCACCTCACTCCGAGTTTTCGTCTGGCCGAAGCGGCCAACGAGCTGTCGATGAAGGCTTCAATGGGAATCGAGTTCAACGTCACCCAATTGAGCGGAATTAAATTCTGGACCGAGTCGGGCGTCGGGCTTTTAAATAGCGCGCACGAAATCGTGGTAGGTATCGCCTACCCGTTCGATGAAGTGGGTGCCTAGGCTATCAGAAAAATTCGAAACCTCCGCGTCATTCGACATATTCGAAAAGCCTGTTTTTTAGGGATTTTAAGCGGTGGCGTGCTATGGGCGGCGCCACCCCTCCATACGCTGTCCTTAGACTCGCGCTATTTTTCGCGCGGCAATTCCAATCAGGCCGTCGGGAATTTCGGCCTGGAGTTTTTTAAGATTCAGCACTTTGCATTCGAGGGCCTCGTTCGAAACTCCGAGTCGCCTTTCGGAAGGGGAATGGGACTGCTTGGTTACTATCTTTATTCGCTTGTATTTACGCCCGCTCGCGTCTGGATGTTTGCCTACCATGAATACGGCCATGGGGGCCGCTTTCTCGCGTTGGGCGCGACACCGCTATATCTAGCTGGAAATCAGGCAGATTCCTTCCGAACGGATCCAACGGTAGGATACCGCACCTTTCTTCCATTCTTTGTCTATTCACTTTCCAGGCAGATCGACTATGGAGCTACGGCGGCAGCGACCGGTGCGCTCTCCGCTGCCGACGATGCCATCATCTCCATGGCGGGAATAAACAATTCCAGCTATTTCGCTGAATTGATTGAGGATCAAATCCTGTCCGATGGCGGGAGCTTTTTATTTTATTTTCCCTGGATCACCTCGATGCGCGATGCCCACGAGTACTCGCTGATATCGGAAAGCAATGGCCCGTCGTCTGGCGACGATATGGCGGCCATATTGAGCTACTATTCGGGTCTCGGGTATGACATAGGCCACTCGACGGTTCGTACCGGGGCCGTCGTATCGATTTTGCTCAATCCAATGCTCTATTACTTCATCTATTCCGGCGCACGGTATGTACGATCCGGCGATCACGAAATGCTGGCTCCCCGGGTGGGGAACCTCTGGCTGCCACGGCTGCATCAATATTTTACGTCTCACGGATTATCCATGAAGGTGATTACAGGTTGGGAGATTTCACCCGATCTTCAGCTTGGGTTGGGTGTGGAGCGAGTCTATCTGGGAGATACCCAAACGGAATTCTCAGCCTCGGTACGCTACCGCGTGAACCAAGAGTGGCAGATCGACACACGAGTATACGTTGGCCAATCACCGTGCGCTGGGCTTAGCGGCACCTATTTTACCAACGGTTGGCGCGTGATGGCTGGGCTGGACGTATTTCACCCAAACTCGCTCTTTGGTGAGCGAAATACCTTTAACCTTTCGGCGAAGGAGTACTCCGGGCAGG
>CAZRVZ010000196.1:0-8597 GCA_964603655.1 uncultured Pseudobdellovibrionaceae bacterium
GAAATAGATTCCTACAGGATGGGATACTTCGTTATTCGTATCCCGAACCATGCAGGGAACCAAATCGCGATCCTGCGGCACCCGCGCGCAGGAATCGCTCCGAGAATTTCAGCGAGCTCAATCCTCACGACCGATTGATACCGATGCGACACCCAGTTCGCCAAGCGTTTGAGTCGCGCAATCTTTTGCGGAGTCAAAAAACGGTGAGGCGGGTACTCGCCGGTTGATCTCCCTCTCACTTCGACAATCCAAAGTGATTTTCCGTCGTGTGCAAGAATGTCGATTTCACCAAATCTGCACGTCAGATTTCGACGAACGATTCGAAACCCTGCCCGTTTGTAGGCCTCCGCGGCGATGGTTTCATAGAAATTCCCAATGGACCGCGTGTGCATGCAGGGGATCCCTGCAAATTCGGGGCCTCAGTCGACGACCGGCGACCAGCAGAAACTCTCTCGATGAATTGCCGACCGGCCCAGTCGCATGAGGTTCATTCGGTGCTCGCGACTCCCATAGCCTTTGTGTTTGGACAGGCCGTATCCCGGATACTCTAAGTCCAATTCGACCATCCACCGGTCCCGATAGACTTTCGCAATGATACTAGCCGCCGCTATTGAGACCGATTTCCGGTCACCTTGGATGATGGACAGCTGAGGAATACGGAGATCAATAGATGCCCGGCCATCGATAAGCAGGAATTGGGGCGTTACCCGCAATTTTTCAACGGCTCGCCGCATGGCGAGGCGTGCAGCCTGGAAAATGTTCAGAGAATCTATTTCCTCAACGGATGCCCAGGCGACCGCCTGCTCCACGGCGATGGCCCCAAGCTGTGAACTCAAAAGCTCCCGCCGCTTTGGGGTGAGCAACTTGGAGTCATTTAGCCCTGCGGGAATTCCGTGAGGAGGTAAAATGACCGCCGCCGCAACCACCGGACCGGCCAGACAACCCATCCCCACTTCATCAAGACCGCAGATAACCGAATATCCTTCGGCCAGGTATTGGTTTTCGAATTGGTTATCGGGTAGGGACAATGTTTCAGACTTTTGTCGGTTCGGGGCTGGCCGTCTCAGCTGGAACTGCCACATCGGTGGCCGATTTGTCGACGACGAGATCCGAAAACCGATCGGCCTCTTTCAAGCGAGCCTTTTTACCCTTGAGTTTGCGCAGGTAGAAAAGGCGCGATTTACGAACGATGGCTGACGATTCCACCTCTATCTTGTCGATGAACGGACTGTGAAGAGGAAAGATTCTCTCAACGCCAATGCCCTCGGAGATTTTACGGATGGTAAAGGTAGAGCGGGGACCGGCCCCTGACTTAGGGTTTCTCAGAATCACCACGCCACGAAAGTTCTGAATGCGCTCTTTTTCGCCTTCCTTCAGGCGTACGTGCACATTGATGCGGTCACCAACGCGAAAGCCTGGGCGCTTCTTAACCTGCCCTTTTTCAATTTTATCAATGATACTATTCTGCACAGCGCACCTACTAAAGGCGACAAGTTAAGAACGCCTCGGCCTTGCAGTCAAGTCAAAAGTAAGCTGACAAGGTGTCGAACTGCCTAAATTTCTTGAAGAAAGCCGCAAAATCGGCCAAGATGTCGTCCCGATGCAAGGACCAGTCACCTTACGTTTAAGGATAAGCGCCGCCGACGCCCATTATGGCGGTGGACTGGTCAGTGGCGCCCATGTTCTGGATCTCTTCGGGGATGTGGCTACCGAACTTTTGATTCGTCTCGACGGGGATGAGGGGCTTTTCAGGGCATACGATTCGGTTGAGTTTCTGGCTCCAGTGAACGCTGGTGATTTCATCGAGGTCACCGGCGAGGTAGTACAAATTGGAAAAACCTCACGAAAGATGAAGTTTGAGGCTCGCAAGATCATAGCGGCGGAACCGGAAATAACGGCCTCTGCCGCTAGGGTTCTCGATACTCCGGTGACGGTCGCCCGGGCATCTGGGACCTGTGTGGTTCCTCTTCACCTTCAGCGAAAGCCTGCACCTCAAAAACCCCAGAAAAAAGTGCCAAAAAAATGACTACGTATAAGGATGCCGGGGTCGATCAAGATCGGGCCGGGCAAATCCTTTCCGCTTTTGCCGCCTATCAAAAAGGCCGCCCACGCGATTCCAACGTGCTAACGGGCATCGGTCCGTTTGCCTCATGCTACTCGCTGGGTGAACAACTCAAGTCAATGCGGGAGCCGCTTTTGGCGAGTTCGTGCGATGGCGTAGGGACGAAGAGCATGCTCGCCCTACAATGGGGTGACCTTTCCCATTTGGGTCAGGACCTGGTCGCCATGAATGTGAATGATCTGCTGTGTGTCGGCGCGCGGCCGGTGCTTTTTTTGGATTATTACGCGTGTGGATCCTTGGATGGGACTCAGCTGACCGCACTTCTCAAAAGCATCCAGGCCGGCTGCGAGATTGCCGGGTGTTCGTTAGTGGGCGGAGAGACGGCCGAGATGCCAGGCCTTTACCGCGATCGCGAATTCGACCTAGCGGGATTTGCGCTGGGCCTCGTTGATAAATCGCGCCTGTTGGGGGGCCATCGGGTCGTTGCCGGTTCAAAATTGATTGCGCTTGAGGCCTCGGGATTTCATTCCAACGGCTATTCCCTAATTCGTCGACTGATTGAGTCGACCGGAATAGGTCCTGACGATCGGGCGCTCGGCTCGGCTCTGAGCTGGAGGGAAACACTCCTAGCGCCGACTCCAATTTATGTACCGAATCTCACCCCGGTTCTACCTAAACTCTTGGCGGCCGCGCACATCACAGGTGGTGGACTTTTTGGAAACCTAGCCCGGGTAATCCCGCGCGGTCTGAAGGCGCAAGTTCAAAGCCGCCTGTGGCCGATTCCAGAACTCCATCTCTGGGCAGGGCGCACGGCCAAACTTTCTACCCCGGAGTTGCTTGCAACATTTAATTGCGGTGTCGGTATGATTTTAATCGTTGCGGATGGAGACGAAAAATCGGTCATTTCATCGGTAACCCTGAGCGGTTGCAGGGCGTGGAGTGTGGGCTGTGTGATTGCGGGTGATCCTGCGGCTGATCCAGCCGTTGATTGGATATGAGGGTACTATGTCTTGCGAGCGGGCGAGGGAGTAACTTTGCGGCTATTCTGGCAGCTATTATCCAAAAAAAGATTCCCACCGCTGAACTCGTAGGGCTTGTCACCAATAACCCCGCCGCGCCGGCAATTGAAATCGCCAAACGCTCGTCGATTCCGGTTGTTGTTGTGGACTGCGGACTCTACCGGACGGGTGGAAAACTGGATCGGGCGGTTTACGAGAAGGAACTGCTCCCGAAGTTGGAGGCGCTTCGGCCCGATCTCATTTGCCTGGCGGGTTATACACTTCTCTTGGGTCGCGAAATCATCGAGAGATACCCTGATCAGATCCTCAATATTCACCCGAGCTTGCTCCCAAGTTTCAAGGGGCTTCACGCACAGCGCCAAGCGCTCGAGGCCGGAGTCAAGTGGTCGGGTTGCACAGTGCACTTCGTGAATCACGAGCTTGACGGTGGGACAATCATCGAGCAGTCGGTGCTCCGAATTGATGACCATGAAACCGAGGATTCGCTGTCGCGGCGGCTTCTGCCCATCGAACATGAAACTTACGTGAAGGCACTCCAGAAGGTCGCCAAACTTCGTTGCTAGTTGGCTCGATATAGTTCGCGTCACTTGAGGGTGTAAGCGTTCACTTTTTCCCGAATTTCGCCAATTGCCTGGTCTGGCGAAATCTGGGGGCGCTCGATTTCCGCGAATTTCTTGGTTATCTCGAGCTGAAACAAGGTGGTGTCGATGACGGTATGAATTTGATTTCCGACACCAGCTGCCACCTGCGCTTTTACGATATCAACGACGGTGTTGGCGCGCCGTTCGGCCTCAGTTCTAAAAATCGCGCTTCCGTCCTGGGTCACGGATGCAAAATCGATTCCGGCATTGGAGAGGCGACTCGGACTAAAAAACTCAGCCAGCTCGAGTCCACCAGGAATTGCGTGGTCACCTCGTAAAATCGACCGTAATTCGTCTTCCAGCATGCCGGAGGGAAGTGCGAGATTTGCAAATATGTCGATGAGGCGTTTTGCCCCCTCAACCTGGGCCACCGCACGACCCAGCTCGGACCCCTTCCCTTCTTTTTGGATGTCGTCTGCCAGAACGGCGAAATCATCGCGGCGAAACTGATTGCGGGCTGAAAGAACAAACGAGTGTGCCTGTTCGAGCACACGCTTTTGCAGGTCCCTATCCCCACCCTCACATTCGCTAATGGAACCATATTCCTTGAGCACAATGTGGCCCAAGCCGTTACCCCACTCCGTGCCAAGATCTCTCAAGAGTCCGTCCAGCGTCCACACCGGAACGTGTTTGGCGGGGTCAGCCCCCGGAAGAAGACTGGAGTATTCGATATCGTACACTTTGGTCGTTCTCACATCGTAACGAGTGAAAGTTTCACCGCCCACTAACACCCTCAAGACGACGTTAATGTTGCCTCGGTAATACTTCCTGGGCTCGGCATTGCGATTCAGTGGCCTGTCTTCTCTGGTATTTCCATCGAGTCGGTAATAGGCTCCCTCCCAGCAGATTTCCAGAGATCTACCACCGAGATGGTGCTCCCGCAGCAGGTCGCCAGGCAGGAATTCGTATCGATTTAATACGTTATTAAACACACTCCCTTCGACCTTCAGCTTGACCGAATCCCACAACTCCTTGTTAGGCGCCCTCTCGCAAAATGGGAGAAATGGTCCGATGGAGAATCGTTTGCGGCCGTCACCCCCACCCCCTCCTCGAATATCACGATTATGATCGGGGTCGATGGCGGTAAGATCGTTTGTCCAGATATCGTACCCAAAATGACTCTTCGCGGAGTTGAGCAACCGGATCTTGTTTTCCACCGCTTTTGCGACCCTTACCAACGCCCCTTTATAATTGGCGATGAGATTTTCAAATAAATAGGTGGGACTTCTTCCAATACCCAGTCGGTTTTGGGAAGCAAATATATTGGCGGTTGCATATTCAAATGAGCTTCCCATATCCATCAGTCGATTGATTGCCGCCAAAGTGTCGGAGTAGCGAATTCGGTCGGGATGTTTCAGCACGAATTCGGCAAAACCGGTTGCATACCGCGCCCACACGCCGGGATTAATCAACCGTTCACCGGGTGCGGTAAAGGGATCGCTGAAGTAACGTTCGGCGATCGCCGACCAGAGATTTATTTTGTACCAAGCCGGGTTCCCGGTGGGGCTTGCGGCCGGGCTCGGTGGCGCCACGGCGCTACTCTGTGACCACTGAGGGGAATAGATTTCGCTTACGCGGCCATTCAAGCATGAGATGTCATTCCAAACCGGGCAGTAGCCCATCAGCTCCGAACCGGGATCTCCCGATTCGATGGGATCTTTGCTGACCTCCACGGCGGAGTGTTCAAAACGTACCAGGCAATTCTCGTAACCGGCTTGAGAAACATACGAGGCGTTTAAGCACTCGATCGCCTCTCGTTCCAGCTGGCGGCCAAAACCGGCGGAAAGATAGGTTTGAAGCATCTGTTGAATGGATGCGAGGCCAGACTCCATGTGTTTGAGCGAAACCTTCATCTCCTGAATGTCCCGGCGAATCGCTTGAACATCGCCGTGGAGCTCCCTGAAGCCGCCCAGAATTTCACGATAAATAATGTTCAGTGACTTATCCACCTGGTCGAAACGACCGTGCATCTCTTCACCCAGTGCAACCAACTGTTTTCGCAGTCCATTAATCTGCTCAATCATGATTTCATCTGGCGACGGGCCGCCGACAATTACCCCGACGAGGTTCTTGGCGATACCTGCCATGTCCGCGGCGAGTATCAGGCTGCTCAACTCTTTCACTTTAACGAATTCAGATTTGCTCGCTGACGCCAATGCGTTACGGAACCTGTCTACTGCCTGATAGACGGCAATACCGGAATAGCCAACGGCCGCCGTGAGCTGAGCTGTCCGTTTATCTCCCAGCTCGATGAATGTGGAAAGAAGGTAAATCCGGGCCGCTACCGAATTGACATCGAGCTGACTCATCCGCTGGCGCTGTTCGACCTGCTCCTTTTTGCCCAAGTGCCGAATGAGACTTTCCAGTTGTTGTTGAGTGGCCAGGTTGTGTTTGGCATTTAAATCCATGATCTGGCGTACGGAAAGCTCCATAGTTCCATCCGGACGCAACTTTCCCATGACCAGTTCGTGAACCTGCCTGGTCTGAACCTGGTTTCGAAATTCGGGATTGTCGCGCAGAAGTTCGTGCGCGTTCTGATGGAATTTTGCATTCGTGTGAATGCCAATAGCGGCATCATACGCCCCTTGAAAGATCGGATCCGAATCCGCCAGGCGTGCGGTTGAGCCAACGATGTCGTCCAGTCCGTGAATATTGTAGCTGGCGTTCTGCGCGGCATCCGATCTGAGAACTTCACTGGCCGCGAGATTCGATCGGTCGATATTGAAATTGTTAAATAGCCTCGCCGAAAGTGCAAGAGTGCCGACAACCACTGCAGCGGGAATGGTTACCGAACCCGTCACGATCGCGCCTCCGCCAGCGGTGACTAGTGCAGCCAAGTCGTTCAGGGCGTGGGTGTTGGCCCTGGCGGTATCGGATATCGCCTTGGGTCCGTAATTGGATTGCAAGAATGCCGCTTTGTCATTGTAACGGGCAAGGGCATTTAAGAACTCGACGCGGAGCTCCTCCTGAGAGGGGGCCACTCCCATTGTTTTTCGATATTCATAACTGTCCGAAATGAGTTTTACCACCAGTGCGTGGCCGATGTGGCGCGGGCTTTCAGCGAAATAGTTTCGGGTTCGGTCTTTCCAGAGAGCTCGCGCATATTTCTTTTCTGTAAGAATAAGCGCTTGATCGACATCACCGAATACACAAGGTCCGACAACAATGATGGCAAATGCCGCAATGACATGCTTCACTTTACACCCCCTGGCAATGAAGTTGGAACGGGACCAGACAGTGGTCCAAAAGGCGGCCCGAGAAGTGGACTGGGCGTCGAATCGCCGCGGTGGAGATGGAAGGTGAAGTCACGCGGTGAATAGCCTCGATATGTTTCCCATTGTTTGGGATTTTGGTTCAAAAGAATCCGGGTTACTTCGTCATGTCCCAAGGCCATCGATACGATGATCGGAGTAATGCGATCGATGTCGGTCCCTAGGTTTTCGTTCACATCGGCCTTATTTTCGAGGAGTTCTCTGACCAGCTTCGGGTCGTTGGCGAGCACGGCCTTAGTAAGCTCCCCTCGCTTGGCAGTGGCGCTACAGCCGTTCAAAATTAAAAACACAACGGTTATCGGAAATAGGTTAGAGATTCGCATGACGGTTCCTTTAGATTTACAGTTAGCTTCGTTCTGTGTAGTCGAAATGAGCCCTTAAAACTAGCCAATCGGCTAAAAAAATGGGGATTTAGGTGAAGATAACCAAGTCGTTATTCGTATTGAGTGTATTGGCACATTCCATTGCGGCCGATCCTAGCCTGGAGGGGTCTTTTTCGGTGCGAGGCGACCGTAAGTTTGGGTTTCAGGTGCTCCACATGGGGGCACCCTATCGCCAGGTGCTGGGTGTGGCGGGCGCGGTGAATTTTATGCGCAAGGCCCGGGCACGACTCATCTACGCGCCCGGTCTCGCATCACGGGGTGCCCAGAGTAACGATACTTTGCACACTCTCGTCGCCAGCCTAGACGGCTTTCTACTCGACCGCTCACTATCGCCCATGTTCTCGCTTCAAAGTGCGTTCACCAACGGCGCCGAAAATTTTGGGAGTGTATTTGGTCGAAACGCGAGGCACTTGCTGATTGCCGTGGGGGCCGATTTTCTGCGCTCCGACGGCTTAAATGCAGGCGCCGCGGTGAATTTGCCAATCAACGAACCGGTGAGCGGGATTAGTTTCTATCTAGGGTGGCATTCGAATCTGTTTTAAAGGGGCAATGGGAGAGCGATACCGGGTTTGTTTTTGTCGTGGCTAAGTTTTTTTATTAAAAAAAGAAATAGTACGCCATTGAGCTGAGCAAAATGACCTGGGAAATCAGAAAAATCAGTCGCGACCTGACCGAAATCTGATTCGTGCCGAGTCCCAGGCGGGTGATCGGGCCGAAGAATCGCGGGTCATTGGGTTTTACGAGGGTGAGTCTGCGAATTTCGCTGGAGGGTGCCATGAGTTACTCCGTCATAATGATATCGGTTAAAGGAACAAGAACCCGTAACACGATGTTCGGTGACAGAACAACAGGACACTCCTAACCCATTGAGAATATAGACCAACACCAACTTGAAGGGAAATTCCATGCTTATCGGGTTGTCACATAACGGGTTCTCAAAGCGCGGCAAGATGCGTCTTAATGTCACGAAATGGATTCGCCGCGAGGCGCGTGCAATGACTTCGAGAAGGGCTCTTCCCAAGCCTTCGAAAAGGTATAGCCCCTCGGTTCGGCAGAGAGTTTGGAATCCTTCTAAATATGGCCGGGCCGAACCGGACCCGTTATGTGACACCCCGATAAGCAGGGGAAATTCGAATGCGACTATTCAAGGACCTCGAAACCCACCGTTTTTGCAGCCGCCCCTAGTGCTTTGTCATGAGTACAGAAAACTATCCTTTGGC
>CAZRVZ010000197.1:0-4675 GCA_964603655.1 uncultured Pseudobdellovibrionaceae bacterium
GCGTCCGTTCGAAATGCGGCCATCGGAACCCTGAGCCGATCGGCACTCAGAACGCATACCGGCTCTATCACGACGCCGGAATTTTTGGTCAGTCGGGCCAGCGCCTGTGCTGTTTTGAATTGAAGTTTCTTGTCTTCCGGAATGGGGTCCACCGCCCAAAGAACCTTTGCCATTCCATTTATTGATTCCATACAGAACCTCCTATTTTTACAAATCTTGTATTCAAGTAGCCATTTTAAATGCAACCGTGATGCCAACCCAGTTCGTGCCTAGATTTCCCTAAAGGCAGTTTCACAAGGGACAAAAAGTCCCGCTCCCGTTGGTCTACCCAGGTCGCTTACGACTTTATCTGGGATATCATGCGCAGCTCCTGCATCAGCTCCTGGACCTCATCGGGAAGAAAGGTCCCCGCGGTTCCCGAATATCCGAACAACATGCTTTGTTCATACCGCCGGTAGCAGGTCTCCGCGATGGCGGTGTGGGGGGAGTTACGAATGCACGCTTCGTAGTAGAGATCCGGCAGCGGTGATACCAGTTTATCCTCCAGAAGTTCGTAAGCCGTGCCCGCAAGCAGCATGGCTTCGCTTGCGCGATTGCCACCCGGGTACTGCGTCAGGAGTTCGTGAGCGACCGCCGAGCTTCTGAGGTAAAGGATATCGGCCGAATGATCGAGCGGGTAGGCCTGCAAATCGTTTGCCTCTTTACTCAAGCGGCTTGCCTCCAAAAAGAGCCCCTCTTCGGAATGTACGATCTTTCCGCGCTCAGTGCTCCAATGAAGCACCGACTGCCTCCACGCGGGAATATTGTCGGCGTAAAACCGGGGGATTTGCGGAAGCGAAAGCACCTTACTCATCAGTGACAGAGTTCGATCTGGATCGCTTTTGACACGAATGACGATCGTAAAGGCATGCCGAAGCGCACGCCCCCACTCGAACGGTTTTTCCTTGGCCAATTTCTTATCAGCGACGATTGCCTCAAACGCGTCAAGAGAAGCATCGAATTGTCGGGTAGCCGCGAGCAACTCGGCTCGTTCCATCGGGGTCAGCGAAGCCGTTTTCGGAGTGAGATTCAGTGTCGGAAAATCGGGTCCTCGGCTGTGGCGGGTGTGGCAGGCGATACAATAGCCGGACATCGCGCGAAGCACCGAACGGGCGTAGGCGGTGTGACCCGTTTGCGTGGCATTGTAGGCGTGCTTTGCCTGTCGCTCGAAGAGGTTTGAGATAAACCCAATGGTCGGATCGGCTTCCGGTGGAAGCGGATTTCCCGCAGTGCCTGGCCCCATATTTATCGTGTGCGCGAGATCGAGAATCTTCTTGGCTCCCTTTTCAAGCTGCTTGCTTACGGCGGGAGTAATGGGCCTGGAGTCCGACAGCTCTGGAAGAAGTTCAGTGATAGTCTTCGTTAATTCCTGCATCTTCTGATTCCATTTTCGAAGCTTGGCGTCGGCGACAGGGCTTACGACCAGGAGAACCGCGACACCGATCAAGGTGAATTTTTGTAAATTTTGGATGAACTGTCTCATATTTACCTCTCTCCTATTTTAGAGCTTTTAATTTCGGGTGAATGACCCAAACTGGACAATGCGCGTGGCGAATTACCTGCCGGGTAATGCTGCCGAGCAGGATGGACTTCACGGAACTGCTTTGAGAAACCATGGCGATGAGTCCCGATTCCATGCCCTCGGACAGCTCAAGAATGGCATCGAGCGCCCCGGCGCCCTGGTGTTCTACTTTTATATTCACATCGATTCCAGTTGCCCGGGCTCGCGCGGCCAGCATCCCGCTCTCTTTCTCCCTTAGGGAAACGTCGGTTTTGTAGGATTCGATGAATATCGGTGGTGCTGGAATTAATCCCACCGGCCCGAGGGACTGATATTCCACGCGGTGGAACACTGTAATCGAGGCGCCAAGCCGTTTTGCCAAGGTGACGACATCGCTAAACGCGTCTACCGACTTCCGGCTCAGATCCGTTGGGTACAAAATGTGATTAATTTTTTGGATGGGTTTTGATTTTGGGCTCACCACCAACGTGGGCACATCGGATTGCAAAATGAGTGTCTCGGCGAAGCTGCCCAGAAGAAATCGGGTGGCCCCCGTTCTGGCCTGGGTTCCTACCGCGATCAGATCGGTCTCGGACTCTTTGGCGTGCTGGATGAGTCGCCTGACGGCTTTCCCCAGTGAAAGGTCCCCCTGAACGAGAATTGTGGGGGGAAGCGCCCGCTTGATTCCAAATTGCTGGATCATTTTATTCACTGCAATCGCAGCCGCTCCTTGAATGTCGGTTGAGGCGTTAGAAGAGATCGAAGCAGAGGCCGTAGGATGGGTCGTGGAAAGGACAGAACGGTCGTCCCAGTAAATGATGCTAACGGGTTCGATTGCAACTCCATTGGCATCGGCGGAGCCAGCTCCAGCGTTTGCGGATACGGCGCACACCGCCTCGGCGGTTCTGCGCTGTAATTCCACGTCCTCTGCAAATGGATCCACTGCCCAAACTATTCTTCGAATCGTGTGTTCTGTTCCCATTTTTTTTCCTTACCATTTGGTAATGCAGGCGTTGTGCCATGACCGAGCGCACCAAATCCGGTCGCTTGTAGGCATGTGCGCGGAGTACCGGGCGGGATTTGATGGGACAGTTTCGGTATTAAGGGTCAATAAGTCTCGTCGTAAAAACCGGTCGTCAGGAAAGAAATGGCATGGTAGGCAAGAGTTTGAACATCATGTTTGAACACCATGAATAATAGTTGGACCGAGGGGACGTTTGAGGGGCTGTTGGAATCGGCGCCGGATGCGATGGTTATCATCGAGCGCAGCGGCTCCATTGTACTCGTCAATTCGCGGACGGAGGAGCTCTTTGGTTACACTCGATCGGAGCTCATCGGCCAAAAGATAGAGATTCTTCTTCCCGAGAGATTTCGTGGGCCACACGTGCGCCAGCGCGACGGCTATTTTTCGAGGCCAACGGTTCGTCCCATGGGAGCACGAATCGACCTTTTCGGCAGGCACAAGCAGGGCAAAGAATTTCCGGTCGAAATCAGTCTGAGCCCACTGCAAACGCAGAGCGGCCTGCTGGTAACCGGTGCGATCCGCGATATCAGTGAGCGCAAGCAAATTGAAAATGATCTCAAGCGTGCCAGGGAGGCGGCCGATGCCGCCAATCGTTCTAAAAGCGAATTTCTGGCAAACATGAGCCATGAAATCCGCACGCCACTTGCTGGAATTCTAGGCTACGCGGAGATGCTCATTCACTACTGCAAAACCGATGAAGAGCGCAAAGACTACGGTGTAAAGATCAAGCGAAATGCCGACAACCTTACCGAACTCATCAACGACATACTCGATCTCTCTAAGGTAGAGGCTGGGGCTCTCAAACTGGAGCAGATCCCGTTCCCGCTCATGAAGGAGGTCGAGGCGGTGCTTACGCTCCTTCAATTACAGGCCGAGGAAAAGGGCATTGGAATCGAAACGTTGGTTGACCGCCCTATTCCAGATTGGATTGTGGGCGACCCCAAACGCCTGCGCCAGGTTTTGATTAATCTGCTCGGCAATGCGATCAAGTTTACGGAAGAGGGAAAGGTAACCCTTAAAATCAAACTTGATCGAAATGCCGGCCATCAGAAACAACTTCAGAAACCCCTATTGAGCTTTGAGGTGATCGATACCGGGTGCGGAATCGATCCCGCATCGCATGGAAAACTTTTTCGGCCTTTTGTTCAGGCGGATAGCTCTACGACTCGCAAATATGGCGGCACGGGGCTTGGACTCGCGCTTTCTCTTCGACTGGCGCGCGCGATGTCCGGAGACCTGGTGCTTCGGGAGAGCACCCCCGGAAAAGGGAGCACCTTTGTTTTTACGCTCGACCCCGGTGCCCTAGAGAAGCACGATCGGACCGCGCATGCTGAAACGCCTCCATCGCACGGGCAGCGCGACATTCGGCTCGATGGCGTTCGGGTCCTCGTCGCCGAGGACAACGCCGACAACGAACATCTGGTCACACAATTTCTAACCCATGCCGGGGCAACCGTAGAGGTGGCGCGTAACGGAGTTGAGGCGGTGGCGATGGTTCAGTCCCGGAAATTTGATGTTGTCCTGATGGACATTCAAATGCCAATCCTCGATGGCTGCGAGGCCACTCGACGCCTTCGCAGCGAGGGCTATAAGCTCCCTATTGTCGCGGTCACCGCGCATGCCATGGTGGAGGAACGAGAACGGTGTATGGCGGCGGGTTGCTCCGACTTTCTGACAAAGCCGCTGGACGTCGCGGTTCTCCTCGCGACGGTTCAGAAATTATCCTGAGGCGAAACCGAAGGACCTCACTCAGTTCCTATCCAGCTTTTTAGCTCCGATGCGAAACTAATGAGCTTCATATTTTCCTGGATGCTTAGTTTCTGACGCGTTACTTCTCCTCGCACGGCAAGCGCCTGGAGCGAAAAGAGTGAGAGGCACAGTAGTATATTGCGCATGCATTGATTTTAAGAAGAATGGCTCGGAAATACAACTGATTCGCGGAGTCTACAGCAATTCCCAGAATCCCTGCTGGCTCCGCGAATCATTGAAACCCGCTATGGTTTGTAGCAGCTCATCATCACATTCTGAGGTGACGGAGAGGTCAGTGCAACCTCGATCATATAGTTTCCAGCGGTGGAAAGCGAGATTGTAAATGACGTGCTGGTACCACT
>CAZRVZ010000198.1:0-11814 GCA_964603655.1 uncultured Pseudobdellovibrionaceae bacterium
CCCTTTTTCATCGGAAAAGTTCTTTCCGATCTCTTCTAGGGCCTCTTCGATGGCGACGTAATTCCAAACATCCTCCCGAAAGATAGTGTTTTCAATCAGCGCCTTTCGAAGTTCTGGGATGGCAAGTGCCCCAAATTTCGCGATGGCTCTCGGAAGTTCGTTCAACGTCCAGTCATCGTCCTTATCCGCTGAAATGAGATATTCAACAAGAACGGGAATGGCTTGGGTGGCACGCCACTGTGACAAGATTCTCCTGGATGGCATTTCGCAATCCACTCAACATGCGGTTCGTCTGTGGGGATCTGGGAGCCGGGTCATATCCGTTTCTAATGCCCCAACGTTTTGAGAGTCGTGTCGGCAACCAATCGATTACCGGCTCGATTTAGGTGAATTCTATCGTAGGTCAGGATGCCCCGTTGGGCGTTATGTCTGTTGTGGGTTCTTATATAATCAAGAAAAGTCTTGCGCAGGTCACAAAGGGGTAGGTTCAGTTCCTTAGCGAGATTGCGGCTAATTTCAGAATATTGATCGAGCCTAATGTCGAGAGTGTTCGTGCCGTGGAGCCTCTCACCGATGACACTGGGAGTGCAAAGAACCACGGTAGCTCCGGTATTGCGGCATTTGGCAATTACCTCTCTTAGTCCAGACTCAAACGCTACGGGTAGTGTCCCACCCGTCGGAAGCGCTTCCCACGTCCGGGCGTCGTTGATGCCGATGTAGATGACAACGATGGTGGGTCTCCAGGCGGCGATGTCTCTGTCGACTCGGCGTTGCAGATCGGGAACTCTATTGCTGTTGACGCCCATTCCAATGACATCGATCTTGAGTGCCCCGTACTTCCTGTCGAGAGCTTGCCGAATCAGGGTAACGTATCCACTCTGGTTAGTTCCAGCCCGGGTAATCGAGTCGCCGAAAAACACGATACGATCTCCTGCTTTCAGCCTCACGGTCGGAGCTTTGGCGAAGCTGATAGAGGAAATAAGCAGAATCAAGCTCCAGATACTCACAAGTATTAAATTATAAACAAGCCATTGCTTCCGTTCAATTGCCATGTGGCTACCTTGCATTTTTCGAGAACTTCCGATAGTTTGCCGGTCTAACCGGATGCCCTTTTCTATCCAAAATCCATTAGGCCTCAAGTCGATTCTCGGAACGGAGTTTTTAAAGCGCGAGCAGATTCAGACCATTCTGGATCGTGCTCTAGAGATTAAAAAAACCGTTTCCGCCGGGCTAACGGTCCAGCGGGTGCTCACCGACAAGACGGTCATTTTACTCTTCTTCGAACCGAGCACGCGGACCCGAAGTTCGTTTGAACTGGCGGCTAAGAGGCTGGGGGCTAACACGCTGGTTCTGGGCAAGGAGATGAGTTCGACCGAAAAGGGTGAGACCCTCATCGATACTGCGCGAACCGTCGCCGCGATGGCGCCCGATTTACTGGTGATTCGTCACGCTTCGGCCGGCTCGGCTCATGTGTTAAATCAGCGCCTCAGTATTCCGATCATTAATGCCGGAGATGGTTTTCACGAACACCCGACTCAGGCATTTCTGGATCTGCTCACCATTTTGGAGTTTAAAAAACGTATCGAAGGGTTGAAGGTCCTGATCGTCGGTGACATCGCCCACAGTCGGGTTGCCAGGTCCAATATCTATGCCCTCAAGACTATGGGCGCCAAAGTTCGGGTTTGTGGCCCGCCTACTTTGATACCACCGTCAGCCGAGAGGATGGGCGTCGAGGTGTATTACGATCTTGAAAAGGCCGTTATCGATCAGGATGTCATCATCGGTCTTCGCATTCAGTATGAACGTTTGGGACCGGGTCAGATTCCTTCACGCGGGGAGTATTCCCGGTTTTACGGTCTAAATGGCGGTATTCTTTCAAGGTGCCGAGAGGATGTGCTCATCATGCACCCCGGCCCAGTGAACCGGGGCCTTGAGATTTCGCCCGAGGTTGCTGACGGTGCCAAGAGCGTTATTCTGAATCAGGTCTCTAACGGTGTGACCGTGCGCATGGCCCTATTGCAAATGCTTATTGGAGGTGCGCGGTGAAGGGGTCCTTGTGGATTCGAGGCGGCCGAATCATCGATCCATCGCAGGGCCTGGATGCAGTGGGCGATGTTCTCATTCACAATGGCGTGATCGAAGCTGTGGGCGCGGGCATTTCTATTCCCCAGATTCCGGGATTGGCGACAGTGGATGCGCGTGGCCATTGGGTCACGCCCGGCTGGATCGACATGCATACGCATTTGCGTGAGCCCGGCCAAACTCATAAAGAATCGATACGTACCGGAAGCGAGGCGGCTGCCGCCGGTGGTTTTACCTCGATCGCGTGCATGGCTAACACCTCGCCGGTAAACGATAATTCTTATGTCACTAGTTATATTTACCAAAAAGTTTCGTCGGAAGCGCTGATAAACGTTTATGCCATCGGGGCGGTGACGAAGAATTTGGCAGGTGAAGAGCTTGCCGAGATCGGCAGTATGTTCGATGCCGGTATCGTCGGAATTTCAGATGACGGTAAGACTCTGATGAACGCCTATCTGCTGCGAAAAGCGATGGATTATAGCAAGAGATTCGATCTGGTTATCATTTCGCACGCCGAGGATTCTAACCTTAAAGGCCGCGGAGTCATGAATGAAGGGTTTAACTCGGCCCGTTTCGGGCTTAGGGGGATTCCGCGCGCGGCAGAGGATATTATCGTGGCGCGCGATATCCTAATCGCCGAGCTGACCCACGCGCGTTTGCACATTGCGCACGCAAGCACGGCTGGCAGCGTAGCGCTCATTCGTGAAGCGAAGCGGCGAGGTATTCGAGTGACGGCCGAGGTGACGCCGCACCATCTGACTTTGACGGACGATGCCGTCCTTAATTATGATACCAACACGAAGGTAGCTCCGCCGCTGAGGGAAAAAATGGACGTTGAGGCATTAAGAGAGGCTTTGAGCGATGGCACGATTGATGCTGTCGCCTCTGATCACGCGCCGCATTCAACAGAGGATAAGGAAGTGGAATACGACATCGCTGAATTCGGCATGGTTGGTATGGAAACGGCGTTTGCGCTGTACCACCGGCTCGTGCTGGGGGGGCAGTTGTCCGTGAATCGTCTGATTGAAGCGATGACCATTCGTCCGGCCGCGATTTTGGGAATCCCCAAGGGTACCTTAAAGGTAGGGGCTGCGGCCGATATTACAATTGTGGACCCTCAGGCAAAATTTACCGTGGACAAGACCGCATTTCGATCCAAGAGTCGCAACAGTCCATTTGACGGGTGGGAAGTTCAGGGCAGGGTGATGCACACGATTGTGGGCGGCCGCATGGTTTATTCGTTTGAGCGGAGAGAGTTCCAGTGATCGAAAACCGCAGGACAGCTGATACGGCAAGCACAGCGGACACCGCTCTTTTCCTGGATGGTGGAGGACTTTGGCTGGGCCTTGGATTTGGCGCCAAAACTATTCGGGGAGGCGAGTTGGTTTTCAATACCGGCATGACCGGATACCAGGAAATTTTAACCGATCCCTCTTACTTCCGGCAGGTGGTCGTCTTTACCGGTGCCGAGGTCGGTAATACGGGAGTCAACGGTGCTGACGTCGAATCTTCGGCGCAGCATTTAGCTGGAGTTGTGGTTCGCAATTATTCGCCTAAACCCTCAAATTGGCGCTGCACAGGGACTCTTTCGGAATTTTTGGAGCGGGAAAATGTTCCGGGAATCTATGGGGTAGATACACGCGACATCACCCAATGCATTCGCGATGGCGGTGCGAGGCGTAGCATAATTTTTCCGATGGATGACTGTGGGACGTCTGACCGCGCAGCGTTGGAAAGGCGGGGACAACAACTGCTTGAATCCGTCGCGCCCATGGATGGGCTGGAGCTGGTGAGCCAGGTGAGCTGCAAATCCCCTTATGATTTTAATGCGGTAACTGCCGGAGTCGTCGCCAAACACGGTACGATGGTGGCGGTCGTTTACGATTTCGGCGTGAAGTCCAATATTCTCAGAAGTCTTGCTAAACGAGGATTTCGAGTGAGGGTGGTCCCTTACAATTACCCGTATCAGGATGTTTTAAAACTCAAACCGAGTGCGGTGGTTTTGTCGAATGGTCCGGGAGATCCAGCTGCCGTGACGGAAAGCGTGGAAATGATCGCCGGCCTGTTGGGGAAAGTTCCTCTGTTTGCCGTGTGCATGGGACACCAGCTCTTGGCGCGTGCGCTGGGCTGTTCTACCTATAAGCTGAAATTTGGCCACCACGGCATCAACCACCCGGTAAAGGACCTAATTTTGGATCGAGTTCTCATCACATCGCAAAATCATGGGTTTGCCGTAAGCGGAGCCGATTTAGCATCGCGCGAGATTGAGTTGACTCACCAGAGTTTGAACGATGGGTGTGTTGAAGGATTTCAGTCAAAAAAATTACAAATTTCTAGCGTTCAGTTTCACCCTGAGTCTCGGCCGGGTCCAAGCGATGCGGATTATATTTTTGACCGATTCGTGAAGGGGTTCGTCGCGTGAAGAAGGCCGTAGCTCCTCAGGTCGCGGATTTATCGGTGCCGTCACCTACTAAGTCAGTGCCCCACGCATCTACTGATGAGGGGCGGGTGTACGGACTCAATCCGGATTTTGATACGGTAGTGCACCGGATTATCCAACTTCTGACACGGGAAAAATTGACCGAGCTGAAAAAAGATTTTCACACACGACTCAGAATTACTCAGGCTCACCCGGAGCGTGCCGAGTTGGTGGAGGATCTGTGGGACTTTTTCTACGACTGGTGTGTATTTGACCAACGGCTGTTCGAGTCCATTGAGGGATTTAGCGATTCCGAGCGAACCGTCTGGGATGGGCTCAAGGGGGCGGGAGTTCGCGGAATCTTTACGGTCGTAAAGATCGGCGAGAATTCGGTAAAACTCAAGGAACTGTATACGGGGAAGAGCACCATTGTACCCGTGACTGCGGCGGGCGAATTTTTCGGTATCAGTCGCGGCGATCTCGTGGAGTGTCGCATGATCGCTAGTCACGCTAACAAGGACCAGTCGGTCCTGGTCCGGCGGCCATCTTATCACCCTTTAGAGGTGCACGACTATATCAAGAAAAAGGTCCGCCAATTCAAAAAGGCCGAGGATTTTTCGACCTATCAGAACTGGCTGTGGCTGGTGGTGGGAATGTATCTAAAACACCGCATCTACTCGCATATGCCCATCGATAAAATATACGATGATAACAGCCGGATCTGACCGATGCCAAAAAGGACAGACATTTCCAGAATTCTGGTGATTGGATCGGGGCCGATTATTATCGGACAGGCCTGTGAATTCGATTATTCGGGAACGCAGGCCTGTAAGGCACTCAAAGAGGAGGGGTATTTTGTCATCCTCGTAAATAGCAACCCTGCGACCATCATGACCGATCCTGAAGTTGCCGACAGAACATATATTGAACCGCTCACGCCCGAATATCTCGAAGACATCATCGCCAAAGAGCGGCCTGAAGCTCTTCTGCCAACGATCGGTGGTCAGACCGCGCTAAACCTTGCGATGAGTCTGTGCGAACGGGGGATCCTTAAGAAATACAACGTTCAGTTGATCGGTGCCGGTCGAGAGGCGATTGAAGCGGCTGAGAATCGCGGTCGGTTTAAGGATGTGCTCGAACGTGTCGGTGTGGAGTATCCGAAAAGCGGGTATGCAAAATCGGTTGAAGAGGGCCGGAAAGTAACCGAGTCGATCGGCTTTCCGTGCATCATTCGCCCGTCTTACACGTTGGGTGGTACGGGGGCGAGTATTGCTTTTAATGCTGAGGATTTTCCCGTGGAGTGCACCCGGGGAATCGAAGCGAGCCCGGTAGGTGAGGTTTTGGTAGAGGAATCGGTGCTGGGCTGGAAGGAATACGAGCTCGAGGTAATTCGCGATAAAAAGGATAACGTTGTTATCGTCTGTTCCATCGAAAATGTGGATCCCATGGGGGTGCATACCGGTGACAGTATTACGGTTGCCCCGACGCAGACGCTAACCGATGTCGAGTATCAGCGGATGCGCGATTCCGCCATTCGCATTATTCGTGAAGTGGGCGTTGAGACAGGTGGTTCGAATATTCAGTTTGCCGTGGATCCTAAGACGGGGCGTCAGGTGGCCATTGAAATGAATCCACGGGTGTCGCGCAGTTCAGCCCTGGCGTCCAAGGCGACGGGGTTTCCCATCGCCAAGATCGCAACCAAGCTGGCGGTGGGATATACGCTGGACGAAATTCCCAACGACATTACCAAAAAAACACCGTCGTGTTTTGAACCCAGTATCGATTACGTGGTGACCAAGATCCCGCGTTTTGCATTCGAAAAATTCCCCAACTCCGACTCGAAGCTTGGACCCCAGATGAAATCGGTGGGCGAAGCGATGGCGATGGGGCGCACCTTTAAGGAGTCGATTCAAAAGGCGCTGCGGTCGCTTGAGACAGGTCTTTGGGGTTTTAACCCGCTGCTCGAGCGCCGTAAGCTTCGCTCGGGTCAGAACTGGGTGGATGGAATTCGCAGTTATGTTAAAACCCCTTCTCCCGATAGGATTCTTTGGGTGGCCCAGGGTTTGAGGGAAGGCATTTCAGTTGCCGAGATGCACTCACTGACGCAGATAGACCCATGGTTTTTGAATCAGATCGAAGAGCTCATTCAAACGGAGAAAAACATCGGCGAATGGACGGGGAATCTAGCGGAAATTCCTAGGGCGAGTCTACTCGAGTGGAAGCGTTCCGGCTTTTCCGATAAGGCAATTGCGCATTTTCTCAAGTCGTCCGAGGAACAGGTTCGGGGTAAACGGGTGCAGATGGAGTGTTTCCCGAGCTTCAAGCTCGTCGATACGTGTGCCGCTGAATTTGATTCGAAGACCCCGTATTTCTATTCGACCTACGAGGCCGCATCCGATCCGCTACCGAAGAGCAAGTCCCGAAAGATCGTGATACTCGGTGGTGGCCCCAATCGAATCGGTCAAGGCATCGAATTCGATTATTGCTGTGTGCAAGCATCGTTCGCCCTTCGTGAGGAAGGGTGTGAAAGCATCATGATCAATTGCAATCCAGAAACGGTGAGCACCGATTATGACGTTTCGGACAAACTCTATTTCGAGCCGCTGTTTCTCGAGGACATTTTGGCGGTTTTGGATCGCGAACAGCCCGATGGAGTTATCGTGCACTTCGGGGGGCAGACACCGCTTAATCTGAGTAAAAAACTGGCGGCACTGGGTTACCCTATTCTCGGTACGCCGTCCGCAGCTATTCAGACTGCAGAGGACCGGGACAAGTTTCGGGCGCTTTGCCATCGACTGGGTATTCGTCAACCCGAAAGCCTGACCGTTAGTCAACGCAGTCTTGCCGTCGAGGCCGCCGAGCAGCTGGGGTTTCCACTTCTGGTGCGGCCATCGTATGTGCTCGGTGGGCGTGGCATGGAGATTATTTATAACAGTCGTGACTTTGATCGCTGGCTCACCAAGGGAAATGAAATTTCCGAGGAATGTCCTCTTTTAATCGATCGGTTTTTGAAAAATGCCGTCGAAGTGGATGTGGACGCGATTTGTGACGGTGAGGAGGTCCTCATCTGCGGTATTTTGGAGCAGATTCAGGAGGCGGGCGTTCATTCGGGCGATTCCGCCTGTACTCTGCCGCCGGTAACGCTGCCTCAGTCGGTGCAGGATGAGTTAACACGCACCACGCGCGTTCTGGCACTCGAACTTGGGGTGTGCGGTCTCATCAACATTCAATTTGCGATTGAGGCCGGAGTCGTTCACATACTGGAGGTGAACCCACGAGCGTCCAGGACCGTTCCGTTTTCGAGCAAAGCAAAGGGGATCAGCTACGCGCGTTTGGCGGCCAAGGTCATGCTGGGCCGGAAACTTTCCGAGCTGGCGATTGTGGAGCCAACGCATCGCTACGTTTACGTGAAGGAATCCATTTTTCCTTTTAAAAAATTCGCTGGTTCCGACATTATTCTGGGGCCGGAGATGCGCTCTACAGGAGAAGTGATGGGAGGAGGACGCACGTTTGCCGAGGCGTTCGCAAAGGCGCAGATCGGCGCTGGCTTTACATTGCCGCAAGGTGGGACCGCATTCCTGAGCGTCAAGGATGACGACAAAGAGTCCACGCTCGCCATTGCATCCGAGCTCATCGCGCTGGGTTTTAATCTTATCGGGACTCGGGGTACTGCGAGCTTTCTTTCTGACAAGGGAATCTCCATCCGCGTGGTCAATAAAGTTAACGAGGGCCGTCCGCATATCGTGGATCTTCTGAAAAATGGAGAGGTGAATCTGGTCATCAATACATCGGCGCTTGGTGTGCACGAAGTGGGCGCGGCCTATGAGCTCAGAAGAAACACCCTGATGCGCAACATCTGTTACTTCACGACGATCGCCGCGGCCCGCGCGGCTGTGGCTGGGATTGCCGAGATGAGGCGTGTGAAACTTTCGACCCATTGTTTACAGGAACGTGTATGAGTCGGATTCCGTTGAAGAGATGTGGGAGCTGTTCGTGACACAGGTAGCGATGACAATCGAGGGCCATCGCCGGCTCGACGAGGAGCTCAAGCATCTCAAACTTGTCGAGCGGCATAAGGTGATCGCGGCAATTTCTGAGGCCAGGGCGCATGGTGATCTTTCGGAGAACGCCGAATATCACGCTGCCAAGGAGCGTCAGTCGTTTGTCGAGGGGCGCATCTCTGATATAGAGGATAAGCTCGCGCGCGCGCTGGTGGTGAACACCAAGGAGATTCGTACCGACCGGGTGGTCTTTGGCGCTACCGTCGAATTACTGGATTTAAACACCGAAGAAAAACGAACGTTTAGGCTCGTGGGTTCCGATGAGGCCGATATCAAGTTGAACCTGTTGTCGATTGAATCGCCGATTGCGCGCCAGCTGCTGGGTAAGTCGGTGGGAGCTCAGGTTCTCATAAAAGTTCCCAAGGGGGATGTCGAGTACGAGATATTAAGCGTTCGCTATGAATAACAGCGTGACCTGACGGATGAATTCCTCACTCACCGATTCAATTCAATACCTTAAGGGGGTGGGACCGAAGCTGGCTGGAGTGTTTTCCAGAAAGGGACTATCCACATTTGAAGACGCGCTTTATTTTTTGCCGCGTGCATTCGAGGATAGAAGCCAAGTAGTTCCGCTGTGCGAATTGACGGATGGCGCCGCCGCGTTGGTTTGCGGAAAGGTTAGCGAAAGTCGGTGGATCGGGGGGCGGTTTCGGCGGCAGTTTGAGGCAATTATTGCCGACAATTCGGGGCACTCCCTGAGGCTACACTGGTTTCACACCTTTCCAACTCTCGCCAAGGTTCTTGCCAAGGGAAATCGAGTTATCGTTTTTGGAGAGGTGACGCGTTTTCAAGGGCGACTTCAGATGAACCACCCGGAATATGAAAATTGCGAGTCCGACGTAAAAGAACCCCGGTCAACACAGTTTCAAGGAGTATTTCCGATCTATCTGGCGCCCGAGGGGCTGAGTCAGAAGGTGGTTCGAAAGGTGGTGCGGGGAGCAGTGAATCAGTCGATGCCTTTGGTTCGAGATATGTTACCGGTCGAAATCCGCAATCGTCTGGGGCTTTGCACTTTGAGTGAGGCCTTTCAAACATTTCACCTTCCCGAGAGCGTTCCGTCGAACGCACTCATTCAAAAGGCACGGGATTGCCTGGTATTTGATGAGTTTTTTATGTTTCAGCTGGGGCTTTTGATGCACCGGGAATCCAAAGATCTCGCGCCGGTGATGGCGGCTCGCGAGGCTGCGGACTGCTTTGTCGGCACCCTTCCCTTCACTCTGACCTCCGATCAGAAGCGGGCTATCGACTGCGTCCTCGCCGATATGGCGCGGCCTCGCCCGATGACCCGACTGCTTCAGGGCGATGTCGGGTGTGGAAAAACTGTCATCGCGTTTGCCGCGGCGAGTGTGGCGGCTGCATCGGGTTATCAGACGGTGATCATGGTCCCGACCGAGGTGCTCGCCGAGCAACACCAACGGACTGCCTTAAAGCTTTTGCGCGATCGCCGCGTGGTTCTTTTGTCCCACGGTGCCGCCACGTCCGTCCGCGATTCGGTTTTCAGCGGAGAGGCAAACATCATCATCGGAACGCACGCCGTGTTTCAGAAGCGGGTCGAGTTTTTTCGCCTTGGGCTTGTGATTGTAGATGAACAGCATCGTTTTGGTGTTCGTCAGCGGGTCGAACTGATCCAAAAGGCGAAGGGCGTGGTCCCTCACCAGCTCATGATGACGGCGACACCGATTCCCAGAAGCCTTTCTCTGACTCTTTACGGAGATCTCGATCTCACCTTGGTGAGGGAAAAACCAAGCGATAGACGCCCCATTCGGACCAGGTTTTTAGCGAGTCACGATAGGACTCGGCTATATGAGGCCATCCGAAGGATCGTGACTTTGGGTCAGCAGGTGTATGTCATCTACCCGCTCGTCGAGGAATCCGAAAAAGTGGATCTGCGCTCGGCGACCCAAATGTTTGAGGAATTATCCCGGGTTTTTGCTCAAGTGAAAGTAGCTTTGGTCCATGGGAGAATGGAGAGTGAGGAAAAGTCTGAAGTACTGGAGAGGTTTCGAGGAAATCATCTTCAGATTCTGGTCGCGACGACGGTGGTCGAGGTGGGAATCGATGTTCCTAACGCAACCCTCATGGTGATTGAGCACGCGGAACGGCTCGGACTTTCGCAGCTTCACCAACTGCGAGGACGCGTGGGGCGCGGTTCACTTGAGAGTGAATGTATTCTCGTTTCACACCGTCGGTCGGAACGGCTCGAGGTACTGGTAAAGACACAAGATGGTTTTGAAATCGCCGAGGCGGACTTAAAGCTGCGCGGGGCTGGTGAATTTTTGGGGACCCGGCAAAGTGGCGGGGGCGGTTTTCGGCTGGGAGATATTTCGGCTGACTCACGACTGCTCGTGCTCGCCCATGAAGAGGCGTCGAGGGTACTGGGCGATGACCCGCAGCTCATCAGTCCCGAAAATACAAAGCTTAAAGATGCCGTCTTGACCAGGTGGCAGTCGAAACTCCAGAATTTGGCTGGGGGTTAGGCAGACGAACGGGAGGCTATGATGGATCTGAAAATCAATGGAAAGCACGCACTCATCACTGGGGGGTCAAAGGGCATTGGGTTCGCCACAGCCCGCCGATTGGCCGACGAGGGGTGCCGCGTAACTCTCGCCAGCAGGTCTGACTCAAATCTGGCCGAAGCGGTTCGATTAATCCCTAACGCGCACGCCATTTCGCTCGATATGTCGGAAGAAAAATCAATTCGAAGCGCCTGCGCATTACTCGTGGCCGAGGCTCCGGTGGATATTCTAATTATTAACTCAGGGGGTCCACCGCCTGGATTTCTGAAAGAACTGACTCTGGAGCAATGGGATCTGGGTTACCGGGTTCTCATTCGATCGACGATTCTTTTGACCGAAATCTGCACGTCTCACATGCGTAGTCAGCGATGGGGGCGCATTTTAAACATCACCTCCACCTCGGCCGTGCAGGTCATTAGTAATTTGCCCATCAGTGGGACGTTTCGATCCGGACTTACGGCCTGGACCAAGCATGCCGCAAAGGAGTTTGGAAAGGACGGTATTTTAATAAACAGTATTCTTCCCGGCCCCACGCGCACCGACCGACTGAAAGAGCTAAGGGCGCGCAGTCCGGAAACGGTCGCAGCGATGGAGTCCGGATCGGCATTGGGTAGAATCGCCGAGGCGGATGAAATCGCGGCCGTGGCCGCGTTTCTGGTAAGCGGAGCCAACACCTATCTCACGGGGACTGATGTCCTGGTGGACGGCGGATTTACTGCGGCGTTGTGAGGTCGGT
>CAZRVZ010000199.1:0-5377 GCA_964603655.1 uncultured Pseudobdellovibrionaceae bacterium
TGGACAGATGGGTTGCAAGATCCGCGAAGAGTCTGGAATTGGAATCAAGCCAATGAGTAAATTCGGATCGCAACGCCTGATCCGAATGGCGATCGAATACGCAATAAAGAAGGAAAAGACGAGTGTCACCTTAGTCCACAAGGGGAACATCATGAAGTTCACCGAGGGGGCGTTCCGCGAATGGGGATATCAGATCGCCAAAGAGGAGTTTTCGACTCAAACGATAACCGAGGACGAGGTTTTTGAGCGTTACCAGGGCAAGGCACCAGAGGGCAAAGTGGTCATCAAAGATCGTATCGCCGACAGCATGTTTCAGCAGGCGCTACTCAGACCCGAAGAGTACTCGGTCCTGGCGACCCCCAACCTAAACGGAGATTACTTGAGTGACGCGCTCACGGCACAAGTGGGAGGGCTGGGCATCAGTCCCGGAGCCAATATCGGCGATAAGGCTGCCGTCTTCGAGGCCACGCACGGCACGGCTCCAAAATACGCCGGTCAGGATAAGATTAACCCTGGAAGTGTCATCCTCAGCGGCGTGATGATGTTTGAATACATGGGTTGGCAAGAGGTTGGCGAAAAAATCGTCGAGGCGATGCAGAAAACGATCGAGCAAAAAACGGTGACCTACGACTTCGCTCGCCAGATGGAAGGCGCCAAAGAGGTTCGCTGTTCGGAGTTTGCCGGTCGGATTATCGATAACCTAACGTAACTAAAATTGACTGACATGGCTGGCTTGACTGAATTGACCTCACGGAGAAGCTAACTAAGGAGAGTGTACTGATGAAACGCTCAAAGGTTACAATTGTCGGGGCCGGAAATGTCGGCGCTACGGCGGCGCATTGGATAGCCGTCAAGGAGCTTGCCGACGTTGTTCTGGTCGATCTCATCGAGGGTGTGCCCCAGGGAAAGGCGTTAGACCTTTCCGAGTCAGGCCCTGTCGAGGGCTTTGATCTCAAAATAACCGGGACCAACGATTATTCGGCCACAGAGAATTCCGAGGTCGTCGTCATTACCGCGGGAATCCCCAGAAAGCCTGGCATGAGCCGTGACGATCTCCTGCGAACGAACGCCAAGATCGTGACCGAGGTAACTGAAAAAGTCGCGAAATACTCCCCGAACGCCTGTCTCATTGTCGTATCGAACCCGCTCGATGCGATGACATACGTCGCCAAGAAGGTGAGTGGTTTTCCACGTAATCGCGTCGTCGGAATGGCCGGGGTGCTCGATTCGGCTAGGTTTAAGACCTTCGTGGCCGAGGCCGCCGGGGTGAGCGTCGAGGATGTCCATGGCTTCGTCTATGGTGGCCACGGCGACACGATGGTTCCGATGACCCGCTACTGTTCGATTGCCGGTGTGCCGCTCGAAAAATTTCTCTCACCAGCCAAGATTCAGGAGATAGTCACCCGCACACAAAACGGCGGCATCGAAATCGTCAACCTTCTCAAAACAGGCTCCGCATTTTACGCGCCTGCAAGCTCCGTGGTGGCGATGGTCGAGTCGATCGTGCGCGACAAAAAGCGAATCCTCCCGTGTGCGGTCGAGCTCAACGGTGAATACGGAATTCAAAACCTTTTCGTCGGTGTTTTGGCCAAGCTGGGAACCAACGGAATGGAAAAGGTCATCGAGCTCGATCTGAACGAAACTGAGCGCGCGGCGCTGAAAAAATCGGCCGATGCCGTTCAGGGGTTGGTGCAGGTCATTGAAGGAAAGGCATGATGGCCAAAACATGAAGATACACGAATACCAGGGCAAAGAGATTCTGCGGCGTTATGGAATTCCGGTCCCCAAGGGGAAGGCGGCGTTTACAGCCGAGAAGGCCTTAACTGTCGCTGCCGAGCTGGGGAAGGGCCCGTGGGTGGTCAAGGCCCAGATCCATGCAGGTGGGCGAGGAAAAGGGGGCGGTGTCAAGGTTGCGAAGTCCCAGGAAGAGCTTCGGGCGGCGGTCAACAAAATATTTGGAATGACTCTCGTCACTCACCAGACCGGACCTGAAGGGAAGAGAGTCCAGCGACTCCTGATTGAAGAGGGCGCCGATATCGCGAGCGAATATTATTTAGCCCTGACGCTAAACAGGGTAACTTCACAAATCACGGTGATTGCCAGCCCGGCCGGTGGAATGAATATCGAAGAGGTGGCGGCAAAGGATCCCGGAAGAATCTTTCAGGAATCGATCGACCCAGCTGTTGGGCTAAGGGATTTTCAATGCCGTGCCCTCGCCACCAAGATGGGCTTCACCGGTACCGCCGCAAAACAGTTTCCGGATATTCTAAAAAAACTGGTAAAAGTTTATCTCGATGGAGATTGCTCGCTTGCGGAAATCAACCCGCTGGTGCTCACCCAATCTGGAAATCTGGTCGCCCTCGATGCCAAAATGGACTTCGATGACAATGCGGTGTTTCGCCATCCCACTTATGCCGAGCTCGTCGATCCGAACGAAGAGGACCCGGCGGAAACCATAGCCAAGAAGTTCGAGCTCAGCTACATCAGCCTCGACGGCAACATTGGTTGCATGGTCAATGGAGCCGGACTGGCCATGGCTACCATGGACATTATCAAGCTTGAAGGCGGTGAGCCTGCAAATTTCTTGGATGTTGGCGGAGGCGCGACCGAGCAGAAGGTGAAAGAGGCTTTCAAGATTATTTTAAAGGATGAGAAGGTGAAGGCGATTTTGGTGAACATCTTCGGCGGCATTATGAAGTGCGATGTGATCGCCGCAGGAATCGTGGGGGCCGCCCGCGAACTGAAATTAACCGTTCCCCTTGTCGTGCGGCTTGAGGGGACCAATGTCGATGCCGGCAAGCGCATTCTTGCTGATTCCGGACTTGCTATCATCCCAGCCGTCGGCATGAAGGAAGCGGCTCAAAAGGTAGTCGGTGCGGCAGGAGGCATGAAGCGATGAGCATTCTCGTGAATAAGCAAACCCGATTGATTGTGCAGGGAATTACCGGACAGGCGGGCTCGTTTCATGCGAAGCAGTGCAAGGAATACGGCACCCAGGTGGTGGGAGGCGTCACGCCGGGCAAGGCCGGGGAAATGGTCGAGGGAATACCCGTGTTTAATTCGGTTGCGGACGCCGTGAAAAAAACCCAGGCCAACACCACGATGATATACGTACCGGCCCCCTTCGCTATCGATGCAATTTTTGAAGCCGTTGACGCAGGAATTTCCGTTATTGTCTGTATCACCGAGGGAATCCCGGTGAATGACATGGTTTTGGTGAAAAATTTTCTGCGTAATAAAAAGACAACCTTGATTGGACCGAACTGTCCCGGCATCATTACTCCGGGAGAATGCAAAATCGGGATTATGCCCGGCTACATCCACAAACCCGGCCGCATTGGTGTCGTTTCCCGGAGCGGAACCCTGACATACGAAGCGGTGCACCAGCTCACCTCATTGGGAATCGGCCAGTCGACCTGCGTGGGAATTGGCGGTGACCCGGTCAACGGTCTCTCTCACAGAGACGTGCTCCAACTATTTAATGACGATCCCGAAACCGATGCCATTGTGATGATTGGGGAGATCGGGGGTAGTGCGGAAGAAGAGGCCGCCGACTTTGCGAGAGCGCACATTAAAAAACCGATCGTTGGGTTTATCGCGGGTCAGACCGCCCCCTCAGGAAAGCGCATGGGTCACGCGGGTGCGATTATCAGCAGTGGGGCTGGCGGAGGCAGCAGCGGCAAGGCTTCCGACAAGGTCAAGGCGATGGAACGGGCCGGGATCGCGGTCTCCAAGAGCCCAGCGACGATTGGTGAAACACTGTTAAGTTTAATCGGAAAGAGGTAGCGAAATGGAAAAGACGTTGTCGATCATTAAGCCCAATGGCGTTCGCCGGAACATCATAGGAAAGGTAATCGTGCTGCTCGAGGAGAACGGTCTTAAGATAGTGAGCGCCCAGATGAAAACATTGTCACAGAAAGAGGCGGAGGGTTTTTACGCCGAACATAGCGCCCGGCCATTTTTTTCAGGCCTCGTCAAGTTCATGACCAGCGGCCCGGTACTGCTCATGGTGCTTGAGGGCGAAGGCGCCATCGAAAAATACCGCAAAATAATGGGCGCCACTGATCCCGCTAAGGCCGGCCCGGGAACCATCAGGGCGCTCTTCGGCGAAAGCATCGAAGCCAACACAACGCACGGGTCCGACAGCCCCGCCTCAGCCGCCCGCGAAGTGGGATATTTTTTCGGTTAACGTTTCCAGAAGCTCTTCATATTGACACGAGTATATAAAAAGTATATATTCTATACTGTGCCATCGTTTGAATGGGATTATGACAAATCCGGTGCAAATAAGAAGAAACATGGAATTTCGTTTCTCGAAGCACTCGAAATTTGGCAGGGTGTTCACATTACCATCATCGGGGTTGCTCAATCTAAAGATGGCGAAGAGCGTTCGGCAACAATGGGAGTAGTAGCGGGGACCTTATATACCGCCATCTGGACGCCTAGGAATAATTCCATTCGCATAATCAGTGTCAGGAGGGCTCGATTCAATGAAAAAGAGGCTTTCAAAAAAAGAGTTATTTAGTTCATCGGAAAAGATGGATGCCTATTTGGAAAAGACCGACCTCGGTGACCTATTTCTATCATACGGAAAGGTGGAGCATTCTAAGATCAAGAAGATTAATTTGGATCTTCCTGAATGGCTTTTAGCCCAGCTCGACATCGAGGCATCCCGTGCGGGCGTCTCTCGGCAACCTTTGATTAAACTCTGGCTGCTGCAGAAGCTAGAAGAAGAACGGAGTAAGCGGGTGGCCCTCCGCAGATAATACGGGATTTTTGGGTCAATCGACTATTGAGGAGTTTTGGTTTTGTTCTCAAAAAGGCCTCGATCTCCAACTCCTAGCCAAGCGCGGAGGCACTGTCCAGTTCGGTGCCAAAAGGATGGCCCTATAGGTATGCATACTGCTTACCATCCCACATTCGCGGATTGAGTTCCCGATTTAGGCACTGTTCAGGCATGAGGCGATTCGCACCCATTGGGTGATCCAATACCTGGCAACAAACCCCGTCTAAAAGTTAGACACAGCAGTCCAGAGAACCCCACTATCATTCGACAGCCCTGGAGACCTCTATTAAACCCCCATTGGAGTCGATTGAGAAGACGGGCAGTCGCAAGCAAGGCCAATACAATTGAATGAAACACACCCTCTGATGCCTCTGGCTCTTTGCCAATTTATTGAACGGTATGCCGAATCAGCATCTCGAAAGAAAACCGGGTAAAAGAGTCCAACCTCGGAAAAGAGTCCAACCTCGGACAACTCGTGACTATCCCAGCCAAAGGGTTGAAAGGTCTAACTCTATGTCGTTAAAGGGTTCTATCCTTGCCTTTTCTTCTCCTCCGTAAACACCCGTCTCCGTCCATTTCGATGAGTTTTCG
>CAZRVZ010000200.1:0-2212 GCA_964603655.1 uncultured Pseudobdellovibrionaceae bacterium
CGCTATGGGCTCTTATTGGAAATTGAAACGGTGACCCTTGAGAGAGTGGCAAGAGCCAAAGGGGCAGGATGGTCCTCAAGATCCGGCTGAGGCCCCTCAATCGACTGCGAGACCAAGCGTAGAGGAATCGGGCTGGGGCTATCGAAAGGGAACCTCGGCCCTGCCCTTAGCGTACGATGCAATGAGTAATCAACCACATGCACTAAAACGATAGAGAGCCCCCTTTCTGCCTACGAACACCCAATCCTGTCTACTTCATTTTCAGTCATTCCCTGTCAAACGCCAGAAGAATACACCGACGTCCAGCCACTCTACTCAGCTAATCGGTTCAGAGATGGCGTGGCAGACCAATTGCATTCTTTAATGTCCTAAATGTCCTATTCACCCCATTTTTGGGACTTAGTTGACAGGATTTCACTCATGAGATTTGTGCTGAGGCTTCTGCGTTTCTTCTCGCAATCGTTGACGAGTTTCCACACGCACTTGGGCATGCTCCTTAGCACGCTCTTTGGAAAACACCTGGGCCCCGAACTTATCGCCGTCGCCATGTCTTTTTGCGCACTCACAGCCCCTGCCGACCCCCCCAAGGGAGTTGCCAGAGACGGCTACGGGGCCCAAGAGGCGAGTTTCGAAATTTCCTACCCGCCCAAGTATACAGGCAGCGATACGTTGGGTTTGAGGGATCCGGGAATAAAAATGTTTCGTGTCAGGCGCGGACCGGGTGGTTTGCAACTCCAGGTCGGCGCCGTAATTTCCGGAACTTTCGGACACGGATTTGTGCCACTGACGACGCTTAAACTCAATTCCGCTTTCCAGGATCCGGCCATTATCAATTTCTTAAACCGCCTGATTGATGACCCAATCGGAGCCCATGATTGGAATTTAAAACTAGCCAAGGAAACACTCAAAGTAAAAGTGCAAGAGTGGCATCTGATCGTGAATCCGAAAACGGGAACTATTGATAGCATCCTTCCGGCGAATCTCGACCCTCTGGATAACTGGGGAAAAAAGACCCTCGCGACACTCAAAGCCCGATTCGGCGTGGACGGAGACGACCTCAAAAAACAGACCATCGACGTGTCCAGATTTAAAATAGATGTTTTTGCCAAGGAGCCGCGCCTGATTCCGCGATCCCATCCACCTACACCAGGTTCATTGGTGCGGCCCCTCATCGCCAAAGAGGCTAGGCGGTTGATAGCGATGGCCAAAGAACTCGAAGTCGCCACCGATCCCGCGGAAATAATTCGGCTACGCGAAGAGTTGGTTCGTTGGTTGAAATCGATTCCACCCACGATCGCTCCTTCAGTGAAAACGCTGAATTGGGAAATCCCTCGCAGCACCCTGGAGATAATCGATCTCGCCCACAAATTAGCCCTGAGCCATGCACTGACGCTTGAGCCCGACGAAGGAAAAGCTCGGTTGAAGGCGCGCGTCGCCTATGAGGCGCTGGAGCGACAGGCCTTATATCTCAATTCAGGGCTGAATTCCCGGCTGAATTCCCTTCACGATGACGATCCCGATTCTCAGGCCTATGCTAGAGACCGCATTAGGCGCTTTATCGGCGTCTCCGAGACTAGCCCATTCGCCAATTCAGCTGAGAATGAGTATAACGATAAACAACTCGTTGACGCGGCATACCTTCATCTTAAGGAATTCGAGCAGATAAACACTTCTGGCACACTTCTCCCAAGGCCCAGTAAGTTAAATTCCAAACCGGCAGTCAGTAGACCCGTGACGGCGACGCCGACCGATCCGTCCGAGAGAAATCTCAGGCGTCAAATTGGAGAGAATAGTTTCAACACTCCCAGATTACTCTCTAATGCACACGACCTGATTGGCGCAGCATCAACGCTCGCGGGAATCGGCTTTATGACGTTTGATCCAAACTCAGTGGACCAACTATTGTCGACCCCGCTCGGGGGCTGGTCCGCCGCTGTGGTGGGAGTTGTGTTTGCGCTGCCCTATACGGTAAAACTCGCAAGCCATGCGAAGCAGTTTGCAGAGCGTTCTCTGCTTCGAATGCGGCTTGCCGCCCATTCCGCCAAAAACCGATCTGGCTTGAACCACGCAACCGGCCTCTCTGCTGCTGATGGTAACGGAGCCGGTGATGGCACCCAAAAATCGCCCAGCAGATCCCCTAGCAAATCTTCCAAAAAAAGAAACGATGATTGCGACTTTGGACGGTTTGGCAAATAACACGAGAACTACATCG
>CAZRVZ010000201.1:0-2272 GCA_964603655.1 uncultured Pseudobdellovibrionaceae bacterium
GTTATTCCACGATTGAGAATCACGCCGAGGTGTGTGTACGGGTGTATTCGAATGGCTATTGTGTGCTGACTCCTAATGAGTACCGCTATGTTCAGGCCTCGGATGGACGTAAGGTTTGTACGGTTCACTACGACCAGCCAACCTTGGTGAACCTTTGCGATCGTTATCCGCAGTATTATTCCTACGTTCCGAACGCTCGGTGACGGTCAATTTAAAATAATTATTCGCGATTTTTTTCTTCGGTGCGGCGACAAAAGCGCTAGCCGAATATCGGCCTGGCAAAAATACCCTGACCGATATTCCATCAGACACGCCTCTTATCTAGATTCTGCTGAAAACGAGCCTTCATAGTTTGATGATTCGCATACATCACAATTATTATATAATTACGATGCAATGCAGCTTATGACGTTTCAGTGGGTCTAGACTTGGGGCAATTCAGCTGGAAGCTCCAGTCTGTGATCGATCGGGCATTCCAGACTCGCCGTTGGGAAGAGGCATTGGTGATGCGCGAGGGTAGCGCCCATGGGACGAAAAGATCCGTTGGGGCCGCCGTAGGTCAAGGCATAGTTTACCTCGGTTGTCGGCAAGTTCCAGTTGACCAATCCCATCTGGATTTCATCCAATACTCTTACGTAATTTTCTCTCGACGAATAGACGCTAGTGACCAGGCCCGGGGCGCGGACGATTTGCGCGATCTCATCCAGATCGGAAATGCGATAAAATACAACGTCGGGGCCGCTAACCTCGTTCATCTGGTAAATAGACTTCAGGTTGCATTCTTCGGCGATATGAATTGAGGGGGACACATAATATCCCTTTTTCTCCTTCTCCAGAATCTTTCCGCGCATAAGCTCTTCGCAGCCCTCCCGAACCGCGATGCCCTGATACCGTAAGTAGTTTTCCACGGCCACTTCGCTGATGAGCGGACCCATGAACGGTGCCCTTGCTTCGTCCAGCCCGTACCCAATACGGCACCTTTTCGCCAGCGCGTGAAAACCGGCTACAAATTTATCGAAAATATCGGTGTGGACCAGTATGCGACCCGTGGAGGTACACCGCTGTCCGGCCGAAACGAATGCGGCAAACAGCGTCTCCCGGAGTGCTTTGTCAAACGTGGCATCTTTCCAGATTATCGCCGAATTTTTTGCAGACACGCCGAGCACCAGTGTCTTGGTGAGATTGTCGGAGAGTTGTTTGTGAACCTTTTGAGCGGTTTCCTCACTACCCGAGAAGAAAACCCCGTCGACTCCGGGATGCATGACCAGGCGCCGAGCCACCTCGGCGTTTCCCTGTACCAAATTAAAAATCCCGGAGGGTATTCCCGCCTGATGCATGCACTCGGCTATCATCTGCGCACACAGAGGTGCATGACGGGATCCTTTGAGAATGACCGCGTTACCGTGGATGAGCGCCGGCACAAAGTAGCTGTGCGGCAAAAGCAGCGGCTGAACCGACGGCGATATAACGGCAAAGACGCCGCGAGCATGGTAGCGGACGAAGCCCAGCATGTTTTTACGCGCATCCGTTTTCAGTTCATAGTTGAATGTCTTGGCGCTCTCGACAAAATTATCGATGAGGACCAGGGTTTGCGAGAGTTCCAGAGAGCATTCCCAACGGGGTCTTCCCGTCTCAGAGCTCATCTGTGCCGCCAATGCAGGGCTCGCTTCACCCAGTATTTTTGCGTAATTAACGAGTGCAGCAATGCGATCCGAAGGTTTCTGGCGCTGCCAGGTCTTATAGCTCGTCTGAGCGGCTGCCACGGCGAGATGGATGTGTTCGTAGCTAAATGGAATCGATGTAGTAGGCGCGTCGAGGTTTCCAGGATTAACAGAACTCACCGTGCCGTTGGGGTCCTTGCACTTGATGAATTTGCCTTGAAGATAATCGCCGCTATAGATGGGTTTTGACATGGCTCTATTCTACGACCCCGAGCGCTTCGGGTCAAAGGGCTCGCCTTTAAGACAGCAATTCCCGCTAGGCGGGAATTGCCCCTAATCAAGCCTGAGATCACGGTGTCAAAAAAATACCCTTCGTAATGTAGCGCCGTGTAAACGGATCGCGGAGGGCGGTTTGCGGCTCGCGGGAGGCGGTAGAGCGGAAACGCGGCCGGCGGGATGGCGGCCCGTGGTCAGAGGCGGGAGTTTCTGATGAGCTTGTAGGTGCAAGCCGCTAGGTGATCGAGTAGGTCCTTCTCGGCGGCCGTGAATGTCTCAGCCTCAATCTCTGCGATAGCCTGACATTCTCGAATGGAGCCCATAGCGATCTCAAA
>CAZRVZ010000202.1:0-7892 GCA_964603655.1 uncultured Pseudobdellovibrionaceae bacterium
CGAGCAATCGTCTTCCACGATGCCTGCTTCAATGAGGAATCCATTGGAATTGAACACGAGGGTTATGGCAGTGTTGGAAACGCTTGGTTTAGCGATGCTATGTACCAAGCGTCGGCGAGGCTAGTGAAAGAAATCGCCAACAGGTACCAAATCCCTCTCGATCGAAAACACATCCTCGGCCACTCCGAAACCGCGGATTGCTCGGAACACACCGATCCCGGCCCCTATTGGGACTGGGATCGGTATTTTAGCTTTCTCAAAAAATGAGAGTTAGGGTTCTACTGAACCCGGCGCGACACACGTATTTGTATCAAGGTTACAGGTACCACCCTCGCACGCGCTATCGTCTTCACAAGAAACGGGTGGCGATGGTGGCGGTGGCGGATTGGGACAGTGGCATCCGGACCCACCGGCAATCGATGTCTGGGTACAGGTTGCGCCATTGTCACAAGGGCCTCCGCATGTGCCGCATATCCTGCTAGGGCCGCCCGAGCACATGCCTTCAGGGTCTATTCTTCCACACGCCCAGACCGAATAAGAAACTGACAGCATCGTCAGTGCAATTACACTCAAAAACACGTGCTTCATCGCTACTCCTGGTTACTGATTTCTATCTATCTTGTGCCCAAATTGTGTAGGAAGTATGAACCTAAGCGGTAGCGACATCCAACTAGTTAGAAGTATTACGATAAGCGTTGTGTTCGCCCCAAGTGGAATAGCCTCCTTTGGCACGCCCTACCTAGGCAGGACCCTCTATCCAGTGTTTAATTCTTATAACGCAGGATGGGGCCATGGAAGTCGGACGACTCACCGTTTTATTAATCCTGTTTTCTAACCTGCTGCCAGCGCATTCATCCGGCTCAATTCGTCTACCGCTCGATTCGCTCAGAAGCCAAAAGGGAACTATGCACTGTTGGGCCTATGCCATGAGCCATTTACTTGAATCGCGAGCAGCCTTGCGAGAATCCAATTTCGTAATGTTCGACGTGGAGACCGATACAAAATATTGGGTGGACTATGAACGCCTTTGGTCCGTCTATCGTATGAATTCGGACGTATACATCGGTAACGTTGAACTCGGATGGCAGATGGAATTCTGGGAAGCGCTTCTCAAACACGGGCGTGCGCTTTACCGCACGGCACACGGATCGTCGGAGGCCGGCTATCCACTTCTCACACCGTTTTTCAGCCCCTGGGGATTTATTGCCGGCAGCTCCAGTCACACCCCGGGAGCATCGGCCATTCCACCGGCGGCCATCAAGCAACGCATTCAAATAGGTGGGTTTGCCAATGAGTTTGAGGTTGACGACTTTATTACCCATTCCCTCGATCAGTGGTATGGACGACCCCAGAATGCGACCCAGTGGTTCGGCAAGACTATAGCATTAGAAGAAACTCCGTCTTACGTTCTTGGCATCGACTTCGCGCCGGCAAAACTTGAATCTTTCGTACTCATTAAACCGGTGAGCGACAACGAATACGGGTGGGTGAAATACTTGGACGAGCGTTATTGGGGTTACCGCTACAACGCGAAATCGGCGCTGAGTTTAATCGATCGGTCGCTAGATTCCCATTGGCCGGTTAGTTTCGATAACTCTCGCCACGCAATGACTATTGTTGGCTATGAAAAGGGCGCCAGTGAAACACATTATGCGGTCGCCGATTCCATCGGCAGCAAAATCACCTGGATAACCGGCCGTAAGCTGCTACCCAGTCTCAACCTCTTGACAATTTTTCATGCCACCGTCGCCGATCTCTTGCCGCCAATCCCTAGCCATTCATTCAAGTCGACAATCGATTATGACCGACGAGACAATACTCATCGCCCGTTGTGCCGGTAATTTGTTCCTCGACTTGGAAGATGATGCTCAGCTTGCGCCATTGTCACAAGGGCCTCCGCATGTGCCGCATATCTTGCTAGGGCCGCCCGAGCACAGGCATTCCACCATTGACCGCAAACTCGCCCCGATCCGGGCTCGGGTTGCCCGAAGGTTTCGCTCGGGAACCAAATCGGTAAAGTATCTCAAGAACATCATTCCCATTAAACCGTTTGATCACTCCGTTTTGTTGCCGGGTCACGTTGAGGCCGACACCGTAGCTCACTGTGGCGGATCTCTGGCAGGAGACTTTATCTGGAGTCTCACGTTTACCGACATCTATTCTGGCTGGACCGAAAACAGCGCGATATGGGGAAAGCAAAACACGTCTGTAAACACGCCCGTAAACACCAGTAAAGTATTTCCTGCTTTATGCCGAATAGAGTCAGAGGCCCGCGGGTCTCATGGCAATATGAGCGACGCCTTTTCATTTTTTCCGGTGCGAATTCAGAGTATTCCGCTCAACACACCCCTGCCCTTTGACGTGTGTCTTTTGGTTGCCGAAAAGTACACCCTGTTTAAGCGCATTGGCGAGGTGATTCCGCAGACCCGATTCGACGGGTTACTTAAGCACGGGCTCAAGGAATTTTACATCCCCGAGGAGCAGCGAAATCTCTACCGGGATTGCTTGAGAAAAATGGTGCAGAACGAGGATTTGTCCCCAGAGGTTCGGGGCCTATTCGTGAAGGAGTCGGCCTTCAACCACATTTCCGATCTCTTTACCCAACCGGAGGTGAGCGCGATCGCGGCGGAAAGTACAGGCCTCGTGGAGGACATGGTTAATTTCATCTCTACCGATATTGGCGCGGCGGTTCGGCTGATGGGGCTCTCCAGCCACGACTATTACACTTATAACCATTGCGTGAATGTGAGTGTCTATTCGATCAGTATCGCCAAGCGAGTCATGGGCACTGATAAAGAGATGTTGATGACGGCGGGGCTTGGCGGTCTGCTCCACGATCTCGGAAAGAAGCTGGTCGACGATAAGATCATCAATAAACCGGGAAAGCTGGACGATAACGAGTGGGCCGAGATGAAGAAGCACCCCTCCCACGGCGTCGAACTTCTAAAGGGTGTCACCAACGTGTCCGACGACGCCAAAAGAATTGTACACGAGCACCACGAACATTTGGACGGAACCGGATATCCGCGGGGCATTACCGATGAGAATATATCCAAGCTCAGCCGAGTCGCTGCCATAGCCGATGTGTTTGATGCCTTAACGACCAAGCGATCCTACAAGGAGGCACAGTCGGCCGACCTGGCACTCGAGATCATGCTCAAAATGTCTCCTGGAAAGTTCGACCCCGAAATCTTCCGTTACTTCGATAAGAAGGCGCCGGCAAAGCAGGATGTGGTTATGGGTAAGAAGAGCGACCCATGCACGCCGAACTTTACTGTCAAGAAGGCCGGGTAGTAGACTCAGTCATCATGAGAGGTAAAAAATGCCGTGCGTAAATGCGATTGCCATCCTTTTGCTAGGTCTACTGGCACAAGCCGAAAAAACCGGGATCAAGATTGACGATCTGACTGCAACTCCGGATACGACCATTAGTATCCAGAAGGGGAAACCCATGAAGGAATGCACGGTGTTTGAGATCATCGACGGGCGCGAGGAGGTTTTTGGCGGACCCGAGTATGACAAATCCAAGGCGCTCGCATCCTGGAAGACAGCCTGTAACGAATGGCGCGGCAATTTCAAGGAGATGAATCGCGAGAACCGGGTGATTTCCGTCAACTGTGGTCAATTTACTCAAGGCCGGGACGGGGAACAGTACCTCTATAAATCCACCGCAACTTATAAGGTCAGGGTGAAGATGCAGGAGCCGACGCCTTAGGAGTGTCGACGCTCGGTACAATGGGAACAGTGCCTTGAGGTGTTGCCAACATTGGAGCAGCCGTGGGCGTTGGAGTTGTTGCGGGTTCCGACGAGGCCGAGCGGTCGCCCGAATTTAAAGCCTTGAAGAATTCGCAGCTGGGCGCAAATCCGAGTGAACAGGACTCCCTGAGAAGTTGCTCCGCTTCTGCGACCTGCCCCTGTTTGGTGTACACCTGGCCCATGACGGACAGCGCCTCGGAATAGAGAGGGCTCCCGCGATCGGTTCCCAATTCAATGACCTTTTGAGCGTAGGGAAGCGCCTCAAGGGAATTGCCTTCATTCAGTTTTAGATAAGCCATCACGAGATGAGGTTTTGCCGAATTGGGGTGCCGCCTCATCCATTCGAGCGCCATACCCTGGGTTGCCTCTAAATTATTCAACTTAAGATAAGCGAAGGTCAAATTCTCAAAGGGCCATTCGTCGACTGGGGCCAATTCGAGCGTTTTTTGCAACGGTAAGAGCGCGTCCTGAAATCTGCCCTGAAGTCCAAGAATCTGAGCCTCTAGTTTAAATCCGACGGGATCCAGCGGGGCGATTTCATTTTGCAGTGCTTTGGCAAGAATAAAGGGGCGCTCGAACGATTCCCCGATGGCGGCGCGGATATCGATGAAGCAAAGGGCGATTTCGACGAACGTGTCGCGATCAAAGGGACCGTTCTTAATCAGATTATCGACGTGTTCCATTTCAGCAGCAATGCCGTCCTTAGCCTCAACGAGACCGTAAAGGCGCAGGAGTTTTGCATGTACCAGGGGCGGGGCGTCTGGTAGCGCATGGGCCTTTTGATAGGCGCCGATGGCGAGTTCGAATTTTTTAAGCCGAGTATAGAGGTAACCGGCCTGCATATGGGGCTTGGCCGAGTTGGGGAATTTGACCGATAATTCAATGGACCCGGCCAGTGCTTCATCCCACTGCTCGCGAGCGACTCGGTCAGCGATCTGACTCAAGTTCTCTTCCAGAACCCCGGGCGAGTCCTTGCTGCCTCGGCCGCTAAATAACAGAAAACACCCGACTACAATGAGCGACGCCATGCCACCGGAAACAAGCTTAAGTAGTGTGCGACGATTTTGAGGCGGGTTTGGGTTCTGCTCGTTTCGAGCGACATCATTACCCGAAGCATTCGAGCCCTTCGCATCTGATGGTGCATTAGATGGAGGGCTAAGTTCGGGTGTGGCCGCAATTGAAGGAGTCGAGGGTCTCGGGAGTGTTTTTTTTTGAAGCATCTCTGCCAGGTGTTTCTGCGCAGTCACTTCGGGCGCTACTTCCAGCAACTGCAGATCGAGCTTCGTATCTCCCAGTTGGATTTGGTCGCCGTCTTTGAGCTCGCCAGAGGACTTGGCCACCCCGTTAATCAGAGTTCCATTAAGACTGTTGAGATCCGTGAAGTTCACGGTTCCCGATTCCACATCAAAGCTCAGCGAAACGTGTGAACGTGAAATTCTGGGATCGTTTAAAATAATTTCAGCTTTCGCACGACCCACTGTTTGTGTGCCGCCCTTTAGCTCCAGAATCCTGCCCTTGTCCTTACCCTCGATAATGACAAGTCTGGGCTCGAGTTTTTTTTGAGACTCCATCCTTCCGTTATCGGCAAAAGCACACAGAATCATTAGGGAACACCTGCGCCTCGGAGAGGATCTGCGTTAGACGCGCGAAAACGCCTCCCCGGTTGACTCCCGTGGGGGTCGTTTTTGGGAAGGCATCTTAGAATCTACAAGATAGTTTCAAAAACGAAGCGATTGGCGATATGTCAAAGTCCTTGGAGCGAGTTGCAATACCTCTGCCCCGTGGTCGTCTACATACCTTAGCACTCTAACAGATCATGGTTCCGACCAGACCTCACGGGAGGCAACCGAGGAGGCATTTAACGCAAACCCTCTCCGAATCGCAGAGGGAACATTAGGAATTGTTAATACTGAGAGTGATTACTGGGCGACGCTTCGCACCACTTGCTATCGTTATAAAGTATCGCAGACGCTGACTCAGACGTCCGACGGCACGTCCCCCTGCCCGTAATTGTTCACACCCCAACATTTCACGCCGGCATCGCCTATGCCACAGGTCTGACTATTTCCAGCTGAAACTTGCCTAATACCCGATAATTCTATCGGTGCGGTTAACTGCCCCGACTCATTGTATCCCCAGCACTTAATCCCCTCTTCATCGATCGCGCAGGCATGATTATTGCCCGCCGATATTTGTCGCGGATTGATAATATCTTTAGGGGGGATCAGAGGTGCCCCGTGCTCCCCCCAACACTTCACGCCCTCGTCAACTATTGCGCACGTGAAATAACAACCGGCCGATATTTTTTTAACACCGACAAGGAGGTCCGGAACACTCGTTTGACCGAAATCATTGTTTCCCCAGCATTTCACCCGATCTCGGTCGAGTGCACAGGTGTGGTCCCACCCCGCTGATATCTGGCGAGTTCCGATCAAGTTTTCAGGCACCAGCGCCTGACCATACATATTATTGCCCCAGCACTTCACAACCTCATCATTGAGCGCGCACGTGTGCGTACCGCCCACTGCGATCTCCCGGGCCCCAAAAAGCCCGGCCGGGACATCTAACTGGCCGTACGCATTATTACCCCAGCATTTCATGCCCTCATCATCTAGCGCGCAGGTGTGATCTCCGGCAGAATTTGACGAAATCTGTCGGGCCCACACCAGATTCTTGGGTGGAGCGGTCTGGCCCGAACTATTGTCGCCCCAGCACTTAATCCCGCCATCGACGATTGCGCAGGTGTGGTATCCCCCCGTCGCGATTTGGCTGGCGCCTGACTGAAACTTCAAATGCGAATCCCAACCTGAAACAACTCGCTGAAATTCTGTAGTCCATCCGCCCAATCGCGAAAGCGTGACAGCTCCTGCAAATCCATCGACTGCAAACACACTCACAAACACCAACACGTGAATCTTAAACATTGCCCGCCCCCAGGTCCGTTTAGTAAGAATTAAAATCTGTTAAATCCAGTGGCACCGTCGCCTGGCCCCACTCATTATCGCCCCAGCATTTCACGCCTTTGCTATCAATGGCACACGCATGGCGAAACCCCGTCTCGATCGTTTGAACGCCGATTAAGTTCGTGGGTACGCTTGTCTGCCCCCTCTCATTCTGCCCCCAGCACCTGACTCCCGATTCTGTGAGCGCGCACGTAAAGTTCCCACCGGCAGAAATAAAACGAACAGGGGCTAAATCAGAGGGTATCTCCAATTGACCGTAGGTATTGTCCCCCCAACATTTCACCTCTCTGGGACCCACGGCACAGGTGTGACCCTCACCCGCTGCGATCTGCGTCACTTTAACCCGAGAGCCCGCCAATCTCACAAAACCGCCCAATTTTCCAAAACCGTCCATCCAGTTACTCCACTCGGTGAAGGGTGACGCCATCACTCCAGACTGCGCCATAGCCACCAAAACCAAAAGCCATTTAAAATTAACCATCGTTTTTCTCCCCGTTCACCGAAAGATTATTTTGTGCGCTAAATTCTATTGGCACGTTTAGCTGACCGTGCGTGTTGTCACCCCAGCAGCTTAAGCCAGAATCACCGATCGCACAGCTATGTCCGGCCGCCATTGAAATCTGCCACACACCCGTAAGGTTGCTGGGCACAGTTGTCTGGCCATATTGATTATTACCCCAGCACTTCACCCCCTCATCATCGATTGAGCACGCGTGAGTGTAGCCTGCTTCAATTTGGCGGACACCGGACAAGCCTGACGGCACATCGAGCTGGCCCGCATTATTTTGCCCCCAACACTTGACCCCCTCTTCATCCTTTGCGCACGTATATCGACCACCCGCGGAGATGGCCCTGGGCCGCACGAGGTCTGGCGGCACCTTTAACTGCCCATAATAATCATCGCCCCAACACTTCACTCCCTTATCATCAAGAGCGCAGCTGTGTTGGCCACCCACCGAAACATCATTCACGCGATTCAGCTTTGGCGGCACGATTAACTCCCCTTGACCATTCCTACCCCAACAGGTAACCCCGCTTTCGGTCAGAGCGCAGTTGTGTTGAAACGCACTCCAAATTCTTTGAACCCTCTTTAGGCCGGTCGGCACCTTGGATTGGCCGTACTGATTATCACCCCAACATTTCACGCGCTCACCGACGAGTGCACAGACGTGA
>CAZRVZ010000203.1:0-4590 GCA_964603655.1 uncultured Pseudobdellovibrionaceae bacterium
GCAAAAATCAGCTCAGTACGTTTTGTGCCTACAGACCCAAATGGCCCATCTTCATTTCAGACCCCCACTCCGAAGTTCGGACGTATGGAGGACCTATTCGTTAAAGCCATCGTTTGCGAATGGCCGAAACACATCCAGGGCCTTTAGCATTTGGGTTTCAGAGGCTTCATCTCGGAGTTCCAGCCAGGTAATCATGGCGCGTTCGGCACCATCAAAACCCTCGAACATTTGGATGGCGAGGCTGTGTTGTTTGCGAAAGCGCGTAGTCAAGAATTGTTGAAGATCAAAGTAGAGTTTTTTGTAGGCATATGAGGCACGGGGAAACATGGCCCAGTGAACTAGCCCTATGATACCCCCTCTTTTGGACATCTCCCCCCACACGTTGTTTATTGCGTAGTCCGGTCGATCCGATCACTCAATCCGGTAATGGTCCGATCACCTAGTCCGGTTCATCCGATCACTTTCCGATCGGAGCGTAGCGACGCAGGGTTCTATTTCTCTTCTTCCTTGCTCTGAGTCAAGCCTCTCATGGTCTTTCTGTTCGACTCGACTGTTTTGAGTGGGATCTTGTGGGCGTTGTGTATCAGCCTGTCGCAAAGACTGTCAGCCACGTTTCCACTTCCGAGATAGGGGTGCCATTCTGGCGTCGCCAGCTGCGAAGTAATGACGGTGGAGCCTAGGGCGTAGCGATCTTCAATCATCTCGAGGAGACAGTGGCGTTCGGAGTCCAGCAGCGGAGTGAGTCCCCAGTCGTCAAGGATGAGGAGTTTGGTTTTTGCTGCTCGCTTGATGAAGGAGGCAAGGGAGCCTTCCGCTTTTGCTTTGGACACGAATGTTCCGAATTTCGGCAGCCAGAGATAAAGGACTGAGTAGCCACTGCGACAGGCATGCTGGCCGAGCGCCTGGGCAAGATAGCTTTTCCCAGAGCCGCAGGGGCCGGTGACAATCAGGTTTTCATTTTTCTCGAGCCAATGATTTTGAGTAAGCTCGATAAACTGAGATTTCTTTAGCCCCCGTGGTTGATGATGATCCCAGTCTTCGACACACGCAGCCTTATCTCGAAAATTTGCTTTTCTTAGTCGAGTTTGGCCCCGGTTGTTTTCACGTTTTGTCCACTCATCATCGACAATAAAACCAATAAAATCTGAGATAGAGAGCTCAGCGTGTTCTTTTCGCGCCATCCTTTCTTTAAAACTCGTGGCCATAGCGAAGAGTCTCATTTGATGGAGTTTATCGATTGTTTGTTCTACTAGCATTTTAGGGTCTCCTTGTTGTGTTTAAATCGCCCATAGGCGCTTCTTTCATGGGGTACCCATACATTGGGTCCCCCTAATGAAAATATTTTGGCCCTCGCAAGTTTTCTGGGGAAAAGGGTAACGCTTCTTCAGTTGGGGGTTCGATCTCCTCAGCGTTGTTTTTGAGCATGGTCTGGACGGTGCGGTAGGCCGGAGACTCGATCGCAAGAGCCTTCTTACAGGCCTTTTCAGTGCGGGCTTCGCCAAATCGACTTGATAGACGAATCACACCGAGCGCCGATCGATACCCAAGCTCCGGGTGCTTCTTCGACTCAAGAATCTTTTCGACGAGCAGCGCACATGAGGGACCTGTTTTTGCCGCCCAGGCTGTTATTCGAGACGGTGACCACTCACTATGGTGTTGGTGAGATGGCGGCATGTGCGCCTTTTCGGTCGTCGGCTTATACAAAATAAATGATCGAAGATGGCTTGCTACGCGACTTCCTTTGTGAAAAATCTCGATCGCCTGAGCCGTTACGCGCAGCCACATCTCTTCTCGCACCAGCTGGTAGGGGGCACTGTAGTAGTGGTGCTCAAATTCGATGTGGTAATCGATATTGAGCCGCACCTTCTTCCACTCGGCAAATTCATATCGCTTCTCAGGCAAGGACTTTAGATTCGGCCGGTCATAGATCTCCCACATCTCTCTGCGAGACTTTCCTATGTGGCGCATTACTCGAGTGTTGAGCTTCTTCAAACACTCGCGGATTGCTTCATTTACTTCGGCAAGTGAATAAAATTTGCGATTGCGAAGCACCGCGATAATCCACCGCTGCGCCACCTGCACTGCCACTTCGGCCTTTGCCTTATCCCTTGGACTTCGCGCCCTCGTCGGGAAAATGCACGTCTTATAATATTCTGCCAATTCCTGATAACTTCGATTGGCCTCGGGATCGTATCGACAAGCCTTGGTCACCCCAGATTTTAAATTGTCCGGCACTGTTAGTTCGGATACGCCGTGAAAGTACTCGTACATTTCTACGTGAGCCTGTAACCAGCAGGGGAGCTGTTGGGATGCCTGAGCGCACGCAAAGGTGTAAGAGCTCGCACCGAGCGCGCCGACAAAAAGCTCAGCCCACCACACTTCGCCCGTTACGCGATCGATTATGGGGACCTTCTTTCCAGAATAATCAACGAAAGACCACTTCCCGCCGGGATACGTTTGGCGCATAACTACCGAGAGTTTCTTCTTAAATTTTCGGTAATAATCGCTAAACTGACTCCGCCCAAGGCCATCAGGGTGATCAGTACGATATTCTTGCCACAATAACTCTATCGTTACTCCGGGCTTCTTCAGCTCTAGGTGAAGCTCATTCCAATCGGGCTGAGGATGCGACTTCTTTCTTCCAGTCTGTCCGGCCACTTTAAATAATCGGCCCCTCAATTTCTTTTTCACTTACTGCTGAAATCTGATCCCAACTCGTTAACCCTACTTCTAAAGCACGGGAAAAATAATCGTGAACCGTTGATGGCGAGATCCCTAAACTTGTGGCAGTCTCCCGCAAGCTCCTCTTCTCAAGAACCCTCAATCGAAGCACCTCGTGAATCCTACGCATTCCAATTCTCTCTGCCATGGGAACCCCCTCTGTTGTTTGAGAAAGGGTATCCCGAAAGGCTATGGTGATATGCGTTACGCTGTGCTCCGCAGAAAGTGATCGGGGAATTACCGGATTTGGTGATCGGACCATTACCGGATCCGGTGATCGGGTCAAACCGGATTAGGTGATCGAGACATTACCGGATTTGGTGATCGGGTGGGACCGGATTACGCATTTATTCGACGTGCCCGAAAAAGAAGCTGTTTTTCGAATGATGGAACCCCAAATATCCAGCCGTTCGAGATGAGCTTAATCCGGAGGTGGTGCGTACCCGGTTTTCTAAAATCGGTTAGTTGAAACCCGATCTCGTGGTCGCCGTCTATTCCAACACCCAAACTTTTAGACGGTCGAGCGTCTAAAATACCGGTGCGATTACTGGTAACGTTCGATGGTGTCAGAGTATGGGTGTTCAGGAGATTCAGAGTAGAGAGGGCATCGGTTAGGACATCTCTGATTCCTTGGGATATTTGGCTTCCAGATTTGGCGTCAGCCATCGCTCTAAATATCTTCCCTCGGCGATGGAAGGGGTCTTTTTGGGATTCAAACGCCGCTCTAGCACGAGCCATGTTGTAGCCATAGGCGGAAAGCTCATCGAATGAAAAGCCATCCTGGTAATCTCCAACGCTTGGGGGAAACGGCCTCTTATGGCTCCTTACGACATCGCCGTGGAAATCGGTAAGCGTTCCCTGGGTCAGTTGGGTCTGGTAATTCCAGTGAATGAGTTCATGGCCGGTGTCGGAATCAATTTGGAGTTCAAGGATTGCATCGCGACTTACATGAATAGCTGATTCTGTCATTTTTGCAGCCCAGCCCGCGGCACAGGTGTAACTCGGGGTGAAGTTGAGGGCTACCGGATTTGTGGGATGGTTATTTAGCGAATTTGAAAGGCGCCCAAGAACAGTGTCGGTATCAGGAAGTAAGACTATGGCCTCGTAGGTCTCTAAACCGTGCGCTCCCATTTCTTGGACGGCTCTTTTTTCATGGGAAACGTTATTATCGGTGAGCCACCGGGAAGAGAGGGCAAGAATCTTAGCATAGATTACAGGGGAGACTTTTACGTTCATGACCCTACGAAAAATGACACCAAAATGTTCAAGCTCCATCCAAAGGAGAAGTTCCAGCCGGTCTGAGAGCAGTCGGTCGGTGTCAGGGACGACAGGGGGAACAACTTCGGAGTAGGTGCCCGCCATCCCATCTATGAGTCGTATTGTAGAGGGGTAGTCTCGATTCTCTAGGGATCGATTTATTTCCCGATCTCGTTCAATGAACGCAGTTTTGAATTTGTTGGGAATCTCGAGCTTCTTAAACTCCTCAATTTCGAAGAGCCTTAAAAACTCCACCTTTTCCCCAGGACCTGGATCCCAATAAAAACTCATCCCTCTCCCCTCTCTTCCCTTTCGGATTATTGATCCCAATTCCTCTGTTTTTTTCTCTCTCACTCACACCACCCAAACTGTCTTCACCCCCGCCAGCTGCCGACCCCCCGAGCCGGTCTTTGGGAGGGGGGGGCCGGCAGCTGGCGGGGGTGCCTCAGGCCTTCTAACTCTTTGTCCTGCCTAGGTTTCATTTTTTTAGGCACTGTATTTAATCACCGCTTGATCCGCGGTGGGTAAATGCGGTATAAAGCGCAGTGATAACGCTATGAGTCACATATTGGAAATAACCCCTTCCCCAAAACCGCCCCCGTTGGGGTTTCG
>CAZRVZ010000204.1:0-11312 GCA_964603655.1 uncultured Pseudobdellovibrionaceae bacterium
TAGCGAGACGAGCGTTCATCGAGTTAGGCGAGAAGCGGCGACGACGGTGTACTCCTCGTACTCCTAGGAGCCGCGACGAAGCATAACGAAGATAAGCGCTCGATCGTAGCATCGCAAAACTTATGAAAGGAGCCATAACTACCTTTCGCCTTTCGGGCCCTTTCCCTTTCGGGACTATCCACGTAGTTGGGCAATCTTTCGCAGAACATCCCCCGCCTCCTTTTTGCGCTGATAGGAAGCGGCTGTTTTAGGCAGGGTTTCAAACCAATCAAGATATCGTGAAATCCACTGAGAAGAATCATTCCCGGGAACAAACGAGTCCGCAATTACGATTCGCTGAAGTATGCAGTCTCCGTAAATTTCCGCCTTGGGTGAGCGCCGTAAGCAACGATCTAAAGTTCGGATAAGTGTTTGATAGGGTAATCTTGCGGTAGGAGAATAGTATTTCTTAAAGCGATCGAAATTTGCGGAAAATGCGTTCAGATCGTCCTGGTTTGCCACCGCTAGCGACCCATTCTTCAGAAACGCAACCAAATTTTTTGCATCGGCACTCAGATAACTCTCGAATTGAGTTGTGTTAGCAGGGGATTGTAAGATTGCCATAATGGCAATCTCTTCACACAATGTACGGTTGGCGGAAGCTGAGCTGTCGCAAAGCGCTCTGCGAAAACTGCGAATCTGATCGGGCGAGTACGAGATGTCTTCTCCCAAGAATGCGGAAAGTAGGGAGCTACGGCGGGACTCGACAAAATATTCCCTCACCGTTCTTCGAGTCTCCAGGATTTTTGCGCCCTCTTGACTGAAGAAGGCCTTTGCGGCGCCATCGCTCAGCACGGGATTTTCTAAACGGTGAGAACTCGCTTGAGTGCCCGCGAGCGCCAAAGCAACCCCAGTGGGAATGATTTCGTAGGCCAAGACCGTTTCGAGTCGATCGATCCCAAGACCCTCAAGGTCGGTTCGCACATCTGGCTGATTGAAGCGTAATCTCGCCCTTGCGAAATCTCCGGTTCCAATCCTTTGTTTGGTCCCAACGAGAGCCATGTCTCCTCCGCGCAGCTGAAAAACCGAGAGGTGGGGGAAGTGCCTGCCAATAGTTGTTAGAACCACCTTAAACAGGGAGTCATTGAACGAATAGGTGTGAATCCACTGAACAAACATCCCATCTTCGGTCAGTTTGCCCGAGGCAATTTCATACAGCTCCTCACTGTAAAGGTTTTCAATTCCCATCACCCAAGGATTACTGGGCTCGCTAACAATGACGTCGAACTTTTCCCGTGCCCCCTGAAGCAGTCGAAAGGCGTCCATCTCATGAAAATAAACCTTGGGATTGTGGCTGACTCCATGATTATAGGCATCGAATTCGTATGCTTTATCAATAATGGTGCTTGAGATTTCCGCCACATCGATTCGAGTGTTTTCATCGTAAAGGCTTAAAGTACCAATGGTCATGCCGGTGCCGAATCCGATCACGCAAATCCTATCCAGTTTTTTAGAAAGTAAGCCCGGAATGTGCCCCAGCATCTGCGTCGTCAATCGGTCCCCACGAGTATTTCCATCCGATTTTCCATTCACAAAAATGGATCGCGATGTTTCCTGTTCTCCGTTTTTGGAAACACCTATCCCAACGGATGCGTTCGGGCCGTCCTTAAAGTAGATGTATTTAGTTGATTTGCTGAGATGCCTGCCAAAGGCCGTAGCACCCGTGTACGTAACGCCTTGAATCGGCTCCTGATGACGGAATGCCTGAGTCATCCTATCTCGGTCGAACAGAGGAGCCCTTAATACAGCGTAGCCCGTGGCTGTCCAAATCACGAGAACGATCGCTATACTTGAAAGCGACAGGTGTGCGCGGACCTCTGAAATTGCGAGCGCAATCAGCGTCCCAAGCAGCGCGATTGCAACACAGATTTTCAAAATCTGATCCAGATTCAGCCAATGATAAAGCCAATAGCCACCGAGTGATGCGCCCAAGACACAGCCAAGTGTGTTAATGGCGTACAGCTGCCCGACCCGTTCTCCCAGGCTCCTCGGGTCGTCCTTGAGAAAGTGAAAAAGAAGTGGCAGCGTTAACCCCGCAAGCCCAACCGGTATTATCAGTACCGTCAGATAAAACGTGCCGAGCAACGCCTGATAGAGATAGAAATTTTCAACGTTATCACGTATTGCCGAGCGGACTAGGTGCGCCCCGTACGACCAGTAATCACCAGAATAATACAGGGCCAGCAACGCCACCGAAATGGCCAATTGGTTAAGCACTAACCGGCCCCACGAATACCGATCGATCCGCCGGGTAACCAAACTTCCAAAACCCAATCCGAGAATAAAAATCGTAACTATCAGGGTGAAATTGTAATTGGACGCACCACTGGACAGACCCATCAGGCGTACGAGTACAGACTCAAGCGTAATAACCGCGAAACCGGAAAGAAATCCTAGGGTGATGAGTGCTAGCTGTGTCGGCGTCCATTTTGCCGTCTTGTGGTCTGCGCTCTGATATCCCACCCAACTCCTCGCCGGGCTTTGAAATCCCTTGGCGAAAGCGAAATAGCTCAGAAATGAGACGATCGCATTTCCCATCCCAGCGATCAACGATGACAGGGGAAGGCCCAGCAACGGGATCAGAAAGTATCCTGCAATTAAGCTACCGACACAGGCCCCTAGGGTATTCCAAGCATAGATAGAGGCGTGAGTCCGGCTCGCTTTTTCAAGCGACTCGGAAAAGGCTTGGGTCAGTAGCGGCAGTGTTCCACCCATCAGCACCGTGGGGGGCCCAACCAGCAGGACCGAAAGCAAAAAATCGGTCGCAAGCGAATTCACCCCTAGTGTTCGGTAAAGCCAGCCGGTGGCGGGCATAAAAACCTTGAAGAGTTGAGGAAACAGGAATCCCCAGAAAGCCATTCCAATTTCGATGGACGCGTAGGCCAACAAAAGATTTCGTCCCGGCCGTCTGCTCCACTTGCCGAACAAAAAGTAGCCGGCCGAAATGCCCCCTAAGAATACGGCGAGTACGATGGCCGTCGCCCGGGCCTGAACTCCCAATAAAATGCCCAGATAACGATGCCAAACCACCTGGTAAATGAGACCGCTCATCCCCGACACAAACACAAGGATGAAAACAAAACGGTGTTGTTGCTTGGTCCAATTCATGCGTTCGTCCCTGGCTATCAGTTTTGGGTATTAGACTAACATACGAACGAGCACTCGAAACGTGCGGAACTCTCGAAGACTCAGGCGAATTATGCATAAGGGTTTAGCAGTAAACGTTGCGTCACATGCTGATTAGCGGCGTGCCGTATAATGACTAAATGCGAATCTATTACCTCTGGGTTTTCTTTTTTCTGTTGGTTTCGCCTCTCACTCAGGCATCGGTCGAGCTGGACAAAAAATATTCGTTGAAAAAGGTGGTACCGGTAGTCCTCAACGGTCAGCAGAATCCGGTGTATGCCCAGGTAATTGAAAAGACGTTGGTTCGATTACTCGAAAACCACGGGCGATTCGACCTGGATACCGAGGCGCAGGCCAATCTTCGCGATGAGTGGGGCGCGATCGAAATTGCTCCGCTGGGACGGGCCGGAAACCTTGTGTTGCCCACTGTGTTTATCCAGAGACTTGCGGCATATCAGACGGTGGGAATCGATTCGGTTATCGTAGCTTCACTGTCCAAGGAGGCCGAGCAGTATCAGCTGCTCCTGGCATGGGTCACCACTAACCAATCGGATGTGGTGGCATCCACCGAGGTGAAGGTGGATGGGCGATTAACGATCGATAGTTTTGCGATCGGTACGGAAAATGCCTGGAATCAGCTGGTTTCATCGCTTCCGTACGAGGGGACAATCATCAATCGAGAAGGTTATCGAGTCATCATCGATCGGGGGGCACCCGAGGCGTGGAAAAAAAGAATCATCCCCGCTTACACGCTGGAATCGGTTGATGGAGTGTTGAACCTGATCGAGACGGGGCTCATTGAAATTACCGATCCCCAGGAAAATATCTCCTTTGGAAAAATTCTGAAGGAAAACCGTCCCTTTCAGATTGAGGTGGGACAGAAATTCAAGTTTGTGGATCCGGCAAAGTTTGACGATCACCTGGTTCTCATGCGCCCCGATATTGCCCGCAATATCGCATCCGTTTCCGATGAATGGTTTACCCCAACCCGACGTTTGGGGTTCTTAGATGTCGATATGGGGGCGTCTCTGCTCTCGTTCAGTCAATTGACGTCCGTCGGAAAGGGGGCGTCGTCCGATAACGTCATCTATCCCGATGGTGGTATTCGGGCCGAGCTTTGGGTCACCCGGGCCATTTTCTTTGACGCCGAGATGCACGGGTCGATGGCATCGGTTACCCCGACGACGACGGGACAGCCGCTTCAGGCAACGCACCTTCAGTATCAGGGCCAGCTAGGGTATCGCTTCCGCTTGCAGAAAACCAACGACCCAGCGCTCTATGTTAAGGCAGGGATTTATCGTCACCACCTTCAGGTGGAAACTTCTGTAGCGCCAATTGCGTTTACAAGTACCACGTTCAGCGGACTTTTAACCGGAGCCGGGGCGCGTTTTCCGATTAATGATAAGCTGGGAATTCACTTTGAGGTGAATGCGCTTCTATTTCCCAATTTCGAGGAGACCCCATTCACCAGCGGCAAAGAGGTTACCTCGACAACGTTGATGCAGTTTTCGATGGGTGGCACCTACCGTCTGAGCGACGCCATCGATATCAACGGCCAGATTCGCTTCTTCTCGGCGGGCGCGGAGTTGACTGGAACCGGAACGCGTCCTGTCGCCATCTCGTCCATTCAACAGGATGCAAGGTCTCTTACGTTCGGCGCACGGTATTACTTTTAGGCGGCTATCGCCTATATCGGCGCTGCATCGATACCCGAAAATTTCCCGATGGCTCGAGCCTGTCCCGCCAAAATGCTCAGTTCAAGTGGGTCAGCACTCGCTGTACATTGAACTGGATCGTCCGCTACAGGTTACTTTAATCCATCTCGCTTCTTACCGCGCTGTGGAACGCGCGAACAATCTTCTTAAATTCCTTAATGGAGTGCCCCTGATGAGAGTCAGGGGCTTCCATCCTCATTGATGGGTGGAGAGGCTCGTTTGATGCGAAGCCCGTTCACGCAGTCGAAGTTGTTTCCCAAGTTTAACCGGCATTCGAGCCAGAATTGTTGCTAGGAAACTCACGATTCATGATTTAAAACGAATTATGCTTTTGAGTTACCGTGACCCTCAATTTTGGAAGACTTTCCACGCCGGCCACTGGCAAGCGCGAGTTCCCACGGTCATTCGCCGACCGTTTAAGGTTTTCCCTTTTTCTGAAGAGTTGCTATTTCGATCAATGAATGGCTTTGCAGAGGGTCTCCGGGGCGGCGACCAGCGGAAAACCTGTCTGGTCTCGGTGGGTGATTCGGAAAGGGCGCCGCGCCGCCCACTCAGGGCCCTCTTTCGGCAAAAAAGCGAATCTCTTGGACAGTTAGAGCGGGCTTGCGCCCTGGTATTTCAAAAGAAGAACTTCGGTTTGATGGTCACCCAGATGCAGGCTGTGGATCCTGGCATTTGGAACGCCCTCACCGCGTTTCTCCAGGACGCCCGCCAGTGGATCGACTTTCCGGTGCCTCGCGCGTTCTTGGACCTATTTTATGGAAACTACTCAAGCTCCTTTACCGGGGTTCACAAGGACACTCAAGAGATAATGGCGTTCGTTGTACGCGGAAATAAAAGAATCTTGGTGTGGCCGTTTGACTATTTTCTATCGAGGGTGGAAGGACTTTCCCCGGGAGACAAGTATTTTAATAAGCGGCTTCAGATAGACCACCGCAAGTATCGCAAAGACGCTCTGGTTTTGGACGCTCGGCCGGGCGACGTAATGTATTGGCCGTCCGAGTATTGGCATGTCTCGGAAGTTCAACACGGACGATTTTCAGCAATGCTGAGTCTGGGGCTCGTTCGGCAGGATGAGGTTTACTCAAAGCCCGCGCCGGATCGGTCACGCTTTTCGGAAAAGCTGCTGTCCCGTAATTCTGACCCTAGTCATCTGGTGGAACGCTCAGCGCTCCTATCGCAGGATGTAACTGGCGCGATTACCCGCGCCGATGCCGCTCGGCAGTTACGCTGGATAACCGGCTTCGGCTTTGAACTCGGTGGGCCACTGGTAGAAGCCCCGCTTGGTAAGCAGGGTAAAGCCCCGGCAAACGTGACGGTCGTAAAAAACAGGAGCAGCGTTATACTTTGGAAGACAGACTTGTCCCACCGTCGGATTCTCGTGGCCTCTAACGGCCATTCCATCACCCTCCCTCATTCCTCTAAGCTCGTAAAACTCCTTGAACGAATCTCCCGAGGCGAGTCGGTCACTCTCTCCAATGTTCCGCAGCGTGCTCGCGATGGCCGCTATAGCGTTTTCGAAACCAATTGGAACAAACAGTGCGCGCTCAAGACGCGCAAGTTGACTTCTCGCCGCGACCGCGGTGCGTGGCTCGTCGACTGGCTCCTTCGAGTTTATGCCGTGGAACGTATGGAGCCCGCGATAACTAACGACTTGTAACGGCGATGAACAGGGAACATATAAAACCGATATCGAGTACCTTATAGACACCCCACTCGCGGTATTCAGCTTAACCCGTTGAAACCACGCCTCTATCACGGCCTCGTGATAACACGCATCGCTGTCTACCCTTTAGACATAAATTCACTCGTCGTTGCGATTAGTTAGCCGGCCGTAAGCCGTCCCCGTCAGCAGCCTCGCACTTTCTCACAATTGATACACACGAAAACCTGGGCGCTTGCTTGCATTACCTAGTTCCAGATGGAACGAGGTGCCGCATGAAAGCCGCTCAATATCGCCAAGAAGTCTACCGGTTGCGCTCCCATCCGGGCACAGCCTCTCATCAGGCCCGCACGGTTATCCTTGATGATAGGGATTCGTTCTCGGGTGTCTATTTTTCGCTCATTCCGTTTCTGGGACTCGAGCTTTTCGCTGAAATGTCATTAACGTCTTTACCCGGCGGATTGGTTTTCCCGACGGGGTTTTTTCTATTTTGGGCATTTTATTTCACCTACTATCGGCCGGACCATTTGGAAAACCACCTGGCGTCGCGCAAGTCTTGGAGTCTAGCCGGTGTGCCATCGATCGTATTGGGCGCGCTCATTTGGCTCATCAAGATGACGGTCGTAGAGCTGGGGGAAGTCCTTTTATTTCGATGGTGGAATTCGCAACCCCCGACTCCGCCCTCTATTCGCTATCAGCCAGTCTCGGCACGGGTGAATACCGCTCCTCGTGCAAGAGCGGCCACCGCAACGCAGCCACCGCCGCAGCCACCGCCCCTTCCCGAGGATGTTAGACGAGCATTGTTAATTCTGGGCCTGCCAGAAACGCGCGATTGGAATCAGATCCACCGTCGTTATCGGGAACTGGCTAAAAAATTTCACCCAGATCTCAACCCAGAATCAACCACAGCGGGAACTCGATTCATGGTCTACGATGCGGCCTATAAAAAACTATCTTCAAATAAATTACATTTTTTCACGCAAAAGGCCGCCTAATAAATGTTAGGACGCTTCGCGTCAGAAAAATACAGCGAAAATTACTCATTTGTAAAATCTAAACTCTAATACCCATTCCCGAGGTTGACGGAGCAATGCGTAATCGCTAGCTTTCATTTCCAAGGGTTGTTCATGGGAGGGGAAAGATGAAACCAGCATATTTCAAACTGTTAGGTTTTTACTTGGTATCCGCTGTTGCTTTGGCCGGTGAGCTGCCGACGGGCTTTGAGGCCCCGGGTCTCATTACGGCGTTGAAAGGGAAAAAAATCGTCATCGAATCTCCGGTATCCACCCCTACTGAATTGATTCAGGTGTCCAAAGCATTCTTCAAAGGGGTATCGGTCGATAACTATTTGCAGTTGGCCACTGACCATAAAAAATATGCCTTAATGTTCAAAGGCGGGTCACCGCGGATTGAGAATGCCGCTACTACGTCAGTGAATAGCACCAAGACCGAATTCGAATACTCCCTGTTGGTCGAGGTGGATGGTCCGTTCGGTTCCGTCCTCGAGGTGACCGCGACCGGAAAACAGGTCGTCGCCAAGGGCGCGGAAATGATGGCTGAATCGACTATCGATAACCAACTGACGAACCATAAGGATAAACTGATCCTCGCAAATGAGAGTACGCGAGTGATTCCCTTTGAGGATGGGTTCTTATTACTGCACCAGTTGCACATCGTTTTGAAACAACAGACTACGGCATCGGCCGCGTTGAAAAAGCAGTTGGGAATTCTTTTCGCCCGATTCCCTGACGCGTTCAGAAAAGAGCTCGGCGGCTAAAAAGCCGTCAAACGCTACCCTCTAATTCTTGTCGGGGCCTCGCGCGACTGGCATAAATGATGTCTGTGCTGAAGGAACTTAACAAGCGACTGGAGCCCTTTAAAATGTTTCGAGTGCTTCGCCTAGCATTCGTCACCGGCCTCTATTCGGGCTACGTGCCGATTGCCCCTGGCACGGCCGGCTCCGCAGTGGGAATGGCACTAGTCTATTTTCTTTTTCCACGGCTCAACATTGCATTCCAGCTTTCCTTCGCGGTTTTCCTCGGACTGGCTGGAATCTGGCTTTCGGATTCCGCTCAGCGTCATTTTAAAAAGTCGGATCCGGGACAGATCGTCATCGATGAGATTGTCGGGATCCTTTTTACTATGGTAGGTATTCCTATAACTGGCAGTTGGATTCTTTACGGTTTTATCCTGTTTCGCATCTTTGATGTCGTGAAGTTGCCACCGGCCAAGTATTTTGACTCTCGTCTTAAGAACGGTTGGGGCATCATGCTCGATGACATTGTGTCGGGAATTTACGCCAACCTCATTCTGCATTTGATGTGGATTACTCGAATTTAGTTTTGTTATCGAAATTGTTTTTTATGAGGAGAAAAATCACATGGACATGCAACCAAAATCGGAATCGGTAGAAAATCGGCAAAAGGCGGTCAGTATGGCGCTGCTCTCGATTGAGAAGCAGTTTGGCAAGGGCTCCATTATGAAGCTCGGCGATGGCCGAAAGTTTCTAAATGAATTGAGCGTCATTCCCACGGGAGCCTTCTCTTTGGATCTGGCACTCGGTACCGGCGGTCTGCCCCGCGGTAGAATTACCGAGGTCTATGGCCCGGAATCCTCGGGTAAAACCACCGTTGCTCTTTACACGGTGGCGCAAGCGCAACGCGAAGGGGGAGTCGCGGCCTTCATCGATGCTGAGCACGCACTCGATGTAAACTATGCGAAAAAGCTGGGTGTAAACACCGATGACCTCCTGATCTCTCAACCCGATACGGGCGAACAGGCGTTGGAGATTACTGAGATCCTCGTTCGCAGCGGTGGTATCGATGTGGTGGTCATCGACTCGGTTGCCGCCCTAGTGCCCCGTGCGGAATTAGAGGGTGACATGGGAGATTCCCATATGGGTCTTCAAGCACGCCTCATGTCCCAGGCATTGAGAAAGCTGACCGGGTGCATCAGTAAATCCAAGACCTGTGTCATCTTCATCAACCAATTGCGCATGAAGCTGGGAGTGATGTTTGGAAACCCGGAAACGACGACCGGCGGCAATGCGTTGAAGTTTTACGCCTCGGTTCGTCTCGATATTCGTCGCGTCACCGCCATTAAAAACGGGGATGATGTTATCGGAGCACGCACTCGCGTTAAGGTTGTGAAAAACAAATTAGCTCCACCATTCAAACAGGTTGAGTTCGATATCCTCTTTGGCGAGGGTATCTCGAAAGAGGGGGATATCATTGATCTCGCGCTGCAATATAATGTATTGGAAAAGAGCGGGTCGTGGATATCGTTTGATGGCGAGAAAATAGGGCAAGGCCGCGATAATACGAGAACCTTTCTCAAGGAGCACCCCGAATTCGTCGATAAGATCCGTAAGAAGATCGAAGCGCAGTACCTGAAGGACGGTGGACAGGCCCTTCATGTTTCGCCCCGATCTGAAATGGCCGAAACGATTGAAAGAGCCGAGCGCGGTGAAAAAGCCGAACGGGGCGAACCGGCCGAAATGGAAGATCTAGACGATGGAAAAAACGGTAGCGACCGAGATAAAGCGCGTAGCCCTGCTGCAGTTCGAGCAGGTGCTAAAAAAGGCGAGTGAAAAAAAAGCCTCCGACGTCCATCTAAAAACGGGCCTTCCGCCGATCGTTCGAGTCAACGGCAATCTCTATTATTTAGGGGCCGATGCCGATGGCAAGGTAGCGCGCTTGTCGTCGCAAGGTCTGACTGAATTGGCCTACACGCTGATGAACAAGCGCCAGCGCGAACGGTTTGAAAATGGCGACGAGATCGACCTGGGCTATGAAGTTACCGGGATGGGGCGCTATCGCATCAATATCTGCCAGCAGCGGGGTGTGCCGCGCATGGTGTGCCGCCACATTCCCGACAACATCGTCCCGATAGATTCATTGTACTTGCCGCCGGCGGTAAAATTACTCGCCGATTCCAATCGGGGGCTCGTGCTCGTAACGGGTGCGACGGGCAGCGGAAAATCAACGACGCTGGCCGCTATTATCGACGAAATCTCCAAACGCCACTCGTACCACATTCTCACCATCGAAGATCCCATCGAGTTTGTTTTCAAAGACAGGAAAAGTGTCGTCACGCAACGTGAGGTTGGACTCGACACTAAAAATTTCGCCGCGGCCCTTAAGTACGCCCTTCGTCAGGATCCAGATGTGATTCTCGTCGGTGAAATGCGAGACGAGGAAACAATTCTCATGGCGCTGGCCGCGGCCGAGACTGGCCACCTCGTGTTTTCCACGCTGCACACCAATGATGCCAAGGAGACGATCAACCGCATCATGGGCGCTATCTCGGCCAATTTACAAAAACAGGTTCGGTTGCAGCTCGCGTCCACGCTCGTGGCGGTTATTTCTCAGCGACTTCTGGTTCGGGCGGATGGCAAAGGCCGCGTACCTGCGGTGGAACTCCTCATTAACAATGCCCGCGTCCGGGAGTTGATTGTCGATGCCGATCGTACCTATGAAATCGGCCAGGTTATCGAGGAGAGCGCCGCAATCGGCATGCAGAGTTTCGATCAGGGTCTCATGACGCTGCTGCAGACTGGCCTCATCAAAAAAGACGAGGCCTTGGCAAACTGCTCTAACCCGCGCGATTTCGAGCTCCGCCTGTCCGGTGTGTTCTCCGCTGGCTGGAAAGAGGAGAGTACGGGCACGAACACCCTGACGGGCGGCCGAAGCGCATCCATCGAATCTCAGGTCGAGGCGGTCGAGATCGATTTTGACGGGACCTTTGGGAAGGCGAAGTAAAAACCCGCC
>CAZRVZ010000205.1:0-3768 GCA_964603655.1 uncultured Pseudobdellovibrionaceae bacterium
GATAGCGAGACGAGCGTTCATCGAGTTAGGCGAGAAGCGGCGACGACGGTGTACTCCTCGTACTCCTAGGAGCCGCGACGAAGCATAACGAAGATAAGCGCTCGATCGTAGCATCGCAAAACTTATGAAAGGAGCCATAAGGGCTCAGTTAGGCATAAACTTAGCTTTGGCGTTGATGCGCCCCCTGCCTGCCAAATAGACAAGTTCAGCCCGGATCATCGAGGGCCTCTAGGCACTGAATTGGTGTCCACTTCTGGAATACGCGAGTGGATCACTGCTTGCATACACTACGGGAACTTTGGAGGGGCACTCGTAAGGTGACCCCGGGGAGAACATTGGGTGATGGTGTGCTTTGAAGTTTAGGATTTCATTCAGCCCGCTCCGGCGACTGGTGCTGGCGGCTGCGTTCGTGGCATCGGTTCACGGCCGCGCCATGGACCTACCCATCGACACCGTCGGCGTATCGTTTGTTTTTTGTACCACCGCAATCTCGAAGTTCGGCATGTTCCAACCAATTGCGAAGGCGGTAAAAGGCTCGCGTCCCATCGTTTGGGCCAAGTCAAAATTTCAGGATCCGCTTCGTTTAAGTCCAGACGAATACGCTGGACTCGGCCACCGACCGATCGGGTTCTATTTTGCTGACACCGCTCCGGGTGCCGATTCTCAAAAGGCCAGTCTAAAATCCCTTCGACACGATCTGGAAAAATTGGCTCACAATTTTTCGCGCATGCAGCTCACGCGGGGCGATTTGCGGCATTCGAAAGAGGCCATCGATACCATCATCGCCAAGGTTGAAACCCACCTGGAGTACGGCCTGCCCGGGGAAATCCGGAACTCAACATTGCTGCCCCTTCTCATTTCGGAACAGGCGCGCCAATCGGCAAAAGATCCGCGCGCGATCCGATCGGCTCGGGGATTTTCATTCGGCCGCATGGCCACTCGGGCGAGCGTCGCCGCAGCATTTTTGTCGGGTGGGTTAATTTGGAATCAGCTTTCATTTAATGCTCGCATGATACTTTACGAGGTGACCGACAATTTTAACACTCCGGTCCGAACCAACCTAGCGCGGCTGACCAATGAAAAAACCGGCGATCTCGGTGTCAAATGGAGTCTCTTTCTGTCTAATGCTCAGCGCGCGTTTGAAGTCCACGACAAGATGGTGGTCACGGCCGATCAGATGGGGGCGGTCGCGTCGAAGATTTCCAAATACAATATCGAGGGGGCCTCGCTTGAGGAGATGCAGCAGATCTGGGCCAAAGGCGAACTGGCGTTTCTGAACTACCGCATGGAGCTCAATTCCGTATTGCCCGATAACGTCGCGGTCGGGCGACGCTATTTCGTTGATGGCAATATCGCCTACCCGCTTCTCTTTACAACGGCCGCCACCGCGGTCGAGGTCGAGATCAACCAGCATGAAACCAATATCCGCGATCTGCGCCGCCTTCAAAAAGCGAAGGGCATGCTCGATGCCGAAGATCAGGAGTTTTTAAATAAGGAGCTGGCCAAGCTCGAGCTCTCACGGCGCCGCATGGGCACCGTGCTTGCGATGACTCGCCTGCACGAAATTTTTTACCCGGAATTTTCTCGCCCCTCGTGGAAACCCAAAACGGCAGCTGCCGGGCTTCTTAATACCTACCCCACCGTGATGGAAGGGTTGGGCCTTAGGTATTACGCGGCCGAGTACCATGCGGAGCTGACCAATCAACTCCAGGCACTGGGAGCACATCTTAAGGGCGACGCCCGCGCGCTCGAGCACGCGCAGAAGATGCTCGCCGAACGCGTGGCGAGGGCCGGCGGTGTTGAGATTCCCATAGCACCCAAATTCCAGGAAATCGCCGTCGAAGGAGCTCCCGAAAGGTAGTTAGTTCCTTTTGCGGAGCTTTAGGGAACCTTTTGCATTTTGGCGTGCAAGCGGTTAGCCCTGACCCATGTTCGAGCTGCGTTATCAGACTCCCGCCTCCTGGGCCAATTCAGCGCTCGGTGATTTTTCGGCCTTTTTGAACGATCATGCGAGCTGCGAACGAAAAGCTTCGGCGGTGGGGCTAAGCTTCGTGGTGCGCTATCCCGATCGCATTTCCTTAATCGAGCCTATGATTCAGTTCGCGCGTGAAGAGCTCGAACATTATCATCAGGTCTACCGCCTCATGCAGGCGCGTAACATTTCACTCGGTCCCGACGAATCCGATGCTTACGTCAATCAAATGATGGACAAGGTCCGCCACGGGCGGGATGAAAGGCTGCTGGATAGGCTTCTTTTATCATCTATTATTGAGGCTCGCGGACACGAGCGACTGGAGCTAATTACGGCGGCGCTCATCGATCCTGATCTCAAGGCGTTTTACGGCCGGCTTGCCCGGGCCGAGCATGCCCATAAAAATCTTTTTATCGGACTCGCGGAGCTTTATTTTCCGATGCTCGCGATTAGCGACCGGCTGAATGAGTTGCTGGACCTCGAGGCAGGGGCGATACAATCGGTTCCCAACCGGTGCGCTCTTCATTAAAAAGGTTGAGTCGATGACGTTGGCAAGAGGGTCGAAATCACTGAGTCAATATTTGGCGGTGTATGCCGAGCCTGAGTCAAGGGCCGTTAATCTCACCGCATGTTCGGACATCTCTCACCGGTGGGACTTCGTCGTGGTAATTCCAAGTCTCGGCGAGGATCTTTTAGGCGTTTCAAAATCCATTCGGTGTGCCGCTGCTCAGTCTCGTAAATCGGTACTCACGATCGAGGTGGTGAACCACCGAAATGATCATTCGGTTGAATTGCAGAAAAGTAATTTCGATCGTATCGCTGCTATTAACCGGGACTGCAGGATGCTCAGTGCAGCCACCGATACCCCAATCTATTTTGAGCCGCCAGGCAGGATCATCGTGGATCGCGCGACGCGCCCGTTGCCGCCGAAACAGGGAGTCGGGCTCGCGCGCAAGATTGGTTGTGATGTGGCGCTTCAGTTGATTGCTTCGAACAGGATTTGTTCGCAATGGATTCACTGCACCGACGGCGACTGCGAGGTTCCCCTTGATTACTTCGAATTCGAGGCCCCCCCTAATGCGTGCGCCTATCTGTACCCCTTTGAACACGTGCTCGATTGGAATTTTCCATTCGAGGCCGAGGCGCTTCGGCTCTACGATTCGTCGCTACGGAGCTTCGTCGAGGGGCTTCGCAGCGCGGGTTCGCCTTACGCTTACCACAGCCTCGGCAGCACGATGGCGATCCATGCGCCCAGTTACGCTGCGGTTCGCGGGTTTCCCAAGGTAAACGCCGCCGAAGATTTTTACCTGCTGGGTAAACTCGCTAAACTGGGAAATATTTTGTCTGCGACGGGGTCACCCATTCGAATTCGCCAGAGGGTCTCCGATCGTGTTCCGTTTGGTACCGGCGTCGCCACCCGAAAAATCGCCGACAACTTGCGGGCCGGGGAAGCATCTCACACACACACTTTTACCGCGTGCCCGCCTGGCGCGGTCGAGCGTCTGCGCAAATTTCTGGCAGCCCTCAGGGAGATTGCCCAAACAAAAACAGACGTGCTCGGGCGTCTTGAGCCCGGCGATGTACCCGACGGTGCTCGTGAAGCCGTTGAAACGGCGCTCCGCACGCGCACCTCACCCGATCAAATTCTGCGCCATCTCAACAGTTGGTTCGACGCGCTGCGTACTAAAAGATACTTACTTCCTTAAATCTGACCCCTTCAGGTGTTTTGTCAGTTGTCCGACAATAGAAATAGAGGGGGTCTTTATGACCGAGTTACTAATTGCGGCGTTAGTAGG
>CAZRVZ010000206.1:0-23825 GCA_964603655.1 uncultured Pseudobdellovibrionaceae bacterium
GGACCCGTTCGAGAACCACGCGTTCGGATTCGAGGCCTCAGAAATCGACTGGATTTGGATCAACCGAACTGCCGGGACGCCGTCATTTGCCTGGATGGCCTCGCGCTGGGAGGACCTGGCTTCCGAGGTAAAAGACAAGCGTCACTGGGTTCTTTGCGCGCGTCGCGCGTCCCATTAATGTGGGTCAGAGAATTCTGAGGCGTCACATTAACTGCGACCCGACAAGAGATTTAACGCCGAGCCGGCCTTAAACCAGCGGATCTGCTCGTCCGTCAGCGAGTGCTTGAGGCGAAATCGGTCCTCCGTTCCCGCCGCGTGGTGCAGCACCGCTTCGATTTCTTGCTGCGGAGCCAGGTCCGACAGTCCGAGCAGACTGATAAAGTCGGTCTCGGCAACACGGTCGTAATCTGCACTACTCACGAAAGTAAGCGGTAGCACGCCCTGTTTTTTCAGATTGGTCTCGTGAATTCGGGCGAAGCTTTTCGAAATGATCGCGGCAGCTCCCAAAAATCGAGGCGACATGGCCGCGTGTTCGCGACTGCTTCCCTCGCCATAATTCTCCTCGCCAATGGCAACCCACCTGAGTCCCGCTGCCTTATACTCACGCGCCACCGCCGGCGTAGCGTTTGTTTTTTGGCTCATCAGGCTAAGCGCTTGGCCGGCCGTCCCCGAAAATGCGTTAATCGCTCCGGTAAACATATTGTCGCTGATATTATCGAGGTGCCCGCGAAATTTTAGCCACGGACCCGCCGGACTGATGTGATCGGTGGTGCATTTGCCTTTTATTTTCATCAGAATCGGCAACCGGACAAAGTCATTTCCACTCCATTTTTCAAACGGCTTGAGCAGCTGCAACCGGCGACTTGCCGAATTCACCGTTACTGTGATCCCGCTGGGATCATCGGGGGGGGCACAGTAACCCTCGCGCGACTCAACGAATCCGTTCGCGGGAAGCGCGTCGGCTTGTCCCGGCACGGCGAGGCGAACCTTTCGCCCGTCAGGCGTTGCGAGTTCATCCTTCATCGGGTTAAAGGTCAGGCTTCCACTAAGCCCCAAGGCGACGACAATTTCCGGACTTCCAATGAATGACAGAGTTTCGGGATTACCATCGTTTCGGGCCGGAAAATTGCGGTTAAACGAGCTGACGATGGAATTGGTCTGGCCCTTTTTGAAATCATCCCGCTTCCACTGGCCGATACACGGACCGCAGGCGTTCGCCAAAACGGTGGCGCCAATCGCCTCGAGCGCCGCCATCTGGCCATCGCGCTGGATAGTTTTAAATATCTGATCTGATCCCGGGCTCACGAAAAATGGGACCGGCATCTTGAGCCCTAATTCCTTGGCCTGCTTGGCGAGAAACGTAATGCGTCCAATGTCTTCATACGACGAGTTGGTACAACTGCCGACGAGAGCGGCCGTGATCTTTTCCGGCCACCCATGAGAACGCACGTCATCCGCCAATTTAGAGATGGGTCTCGCAATGTCGGGCGAGTGAGGTCCAACCACCTGGGGTTCAAGGCGGCTCAAGTCAATCTCGACCACCTCTTGATAATAATGTGATGGGTCCCGTAAAACCTCGGGGTCGGCAGAGAGCAGGTGTGAAAACTTTTGGGCCGCTTCCGAAAGAGCATTTCGACCCGTGGCTACAAGGTAGCGCTTCATGCTTTCATCGAATGGAAAAAGTGAGGTCGTGGCCCCGAGCTCGGCGCCCATATTCGTTATCGTCGATTTTCCAGTGCAGCTAATCGACGCCGCGCCTTCGCCAAAATACTCCACTATTTTATTGGTGCCGCCTTTGGTCGTCAGCACACCGCAGAGGTAACAAATGATATCTTTCGGCGCAGCCCAACCATTGAGCGAACCCTTGAGATGAACTCCAATGAGCCTGGGATACTTCACCTCCCAGGGTAACCCAGCCATGACATCCACGGCATCGGCTCCACCAACGCCGCAGGCGATCATCCCCAGCCCTCCGGCATTGGGAGTGTGGGAATCGGTGCCGATCATAAGTCCACCGGGGAAGGCATAATTCTCTAGAACCACCTGGTGGATGATACCCGACCCCGGGCCCCAAAACCCGATACCGCTCTTGGCGGATGCCTGTTTTAAAAAATCGTAGACCTCGCGGTTTTCGTCGTTTGCGGTTTTCATGTCCGGACCGCTTCCCTGATAGGCGCGAATGAGGTGGTCGCAATGAACCGTCGTTGGAACGGCGGTTAACGGTTTTCCGGAACTGAGATATTGCAAAAGTGCCATTTGGGCGGTGGCATCCTGCATCGCGACCCGGTCGGGACGCAGGGCTAAAATACTTTCGCCGGCGTCGAGTACCTGGTTTTGGGGGTCGTCGAGATGTCCGAATAAAATCTTTTCAGCCAGAGTAAATTTTCGCTTGAGACGCTTTTCCACCACGCGTAGCCGCTCATCCAGTTTCTGATAGGCGGCTGAAACCATTTCCAGAGTCGTTTCTGTCGTTTTTGTCGTTTCAAATGTTTTCATTCGGCTATTTTCGCCCCGTTGGCCACCCCGGTCAACGCATGTTCCCGCCACGCGAATTTTGGGCCGTTTTGGATTATGATGAGACACTATGTGGCGGACGCTCGTTTTATTGATACTGTTTTTGCAACACGCCTCGAGTCATGCGGCCCCGCGCCGCTATGTCGAGGGAATTCCGCTGGATCCCGTCGATGAAGAATCTGAAAACCAAAGCGAAGGGCCACCGGTAACCCTTGCACTATTGGTCACGACTCCGCTTCTGAATGAAAACACTTACGAGCAGAATTTCTCCACCGTAATGGCGCAGCTCCTTCTTGGACTTCCCACTGGTAGCGCCTACATCGAAACGGGAATCAGAGCATCATTTTCAAGGATCACTCTGGGTACTTCCGGATCCGAATTTGCTCACTATTTTTTGGACGTCCCCCTGCGACTTTTGTCACCCTTGCTGGTCGGGGAACGGGTAGATATCTATTTAATTCTCGGCGTCATCGTTCGCGCGCTGGAGTACGACACCCGCCCGACCGCTGACGGTGGGTGGGGCAGAAGCCAAGTGTCCTCCCAGGTACTCGGCGACCTTGGCCTGCTGTGGAAATGGCGACTGGGCGACGCGGTACGCATTCGACTGGAACTATCTACAGCGCAATTTGGCGGCGGACTGGAGCTGGGGTTTTAAAGACGATACGCAGTTAAACCTCAACTTTTCTTCGTAAAACTCCGAAAAGAATCATGACTCGCGTTTCTGGCGGGCGCGCTCAAAACTCCATCCTATTCCAACCGTACTTGAGGAGGCACAATGCCAACGTTTTTGGACAAGGTGCGAAACGTTCAGTTTAATTCCGGAATCGCCCGATCCTTACTGAGCTATGCGTATCACGAGGGGCGCGATTACCGGGTGCCTTTCGGACCCCTGCGCGGGTTCCGGCTTCAGTACGATCGAGGTGTGAACTTCCACGCGATTTTGGGCCTATGGGAGCTGGGCACAATGCGCTTTTTAAATTCGGTGTTGGTTCGTGGAGGGTTTCTCAAGCCGGGAATGATTGTCGCTGACGTGGGAGCGAATCGCGGGCTATTTTCGCTTTGGGCGTCGCGCATCCTTTCAAAATTGGGAGGTAAGGTGTTTGCATTTGAGCCGGCCCCTGGCACCTGGGAAGTGCTCCTCAAAAACCTGGCGTTGAATGCCATTACCAACGTCGAGCCAGTCAGTGCCGCCTGTTCCAATCAAAATGGTTCTATCGATTTTTTTCCGTGTCGTGATCACCATATGTCATCGCTTTGTGCCGACTGGGCCGCATTCGGAGGGCCGACTCCAGAGAAGGTTGTAGTGGCTTCAACAACCCTGGACCACTTTTTCTGTGAGTCCAATCGCCCAGTGGCCGATTTCTTCAAGATTGATATCGAGGGTGGCGGTTGCTACGCCCTCTATGGAATGGACCGGTGTGTAGAGGCAAAGCGCCCTCTCATTTGGATAGAATCGCACACGCCGGCCGAAGACAAAGCCATTGGCGATCTCCTGAAACGAACTGGTTATCAGGCCTACCGTTTTGAAACGCGGACAATGGTAAAAAAACCAGACCAAACTCATCCCGATCCGGACGGCGTTTGGGGTTCACTACTACTTTTTCCGCGCGATCAGCAGGCTAAGATTCTAGGAATCGTGTAAGCGCGAGCGCAAAACAAACCTCCATCACTTCCGGGGCGCCGCAGGATTTCCGACAGCAGATTATTCGATGATTTCGAGAACGCTGCGTTTGCGAAGCTTGGTGGATGCGGCGGTAAGAATGGTTCGGAGCGCCTTGGCGGTCTTGCCCTGCTTTCCGATAACCTTGCCGAGATCCTCCTTGGCCACGATGAGTTCAAATACCGTGGTCTGTTCACCGGAAACTTCGGAAATCTTCACCCGGTCTGGAAAATCGACCAGTCCCCTCGTCATCGTCAACAGTAGCTCGTTTAGTGTGGGTTCTGCCGCCATAATTATTACGCTCCGCACATCACCCAATGAATTATCGAATTGATCGCGGTCAAAGTAAAGCGTTCCAATGTCATCACAGGAACTCACCAAAAAAAAGGTCCCGCTTCCGAAGAAGCGGGACCGACGATATCGCACTATTGCAATTCGTACTCGAGCACCATCGCGCCACCGGCCTGTCCTGATGCGACGACGAGAGTGGCGCCTCCAAGAGAGGGAAAGAGCCTGCTTCACGGCGCGGGGCGCTAATGGGCTGAGCAAAAACTCTCAATATTTCCGGGCAAAGAACCGATATCATTACTGAGTAAGCACTTCCCAAGAACCCAGACACCCATGAAATCCATTTGTATCATTCCTGTGTACAATCAGATCCTCGACCTTTCGCTGGTTTTGGAAAAGTGTAAACAGGGAATCGCGGCCGACGAAATCCTCATCGTCGATGACGGGAGCGACGACGGATCGGAGCAGGTCATCCGGCAATCGGGATTTAATTACATGAGGTCGACGGTTCGTAAGGGCATTGGCCACGCGCTCATTCAGGGCACGCGCTACGCCATGTCGCGCGGATTTGATGTGGTGGTTCATCTGGCCGGAAACGGAAAAATGGATCCGGCTGAGATGCCGAGGGTGCTGGATCCGGTTCTCGACGGTAAGGCCGATTATGTTTGGGGCAGTCGATTCCTTCCCGGTGGCCGGTGCGACAATACCCCGGCTTTCCGACGGTACGGCATTCCCATGCTCATGAATCAGGTGCCGCTTCTATTTACGGGAAAGCGCCTGTCGGATTCGACATGCGGTTACCGGGCCTATCGCCTATCAATACTCAAAGATCTGGGAGATGGGTGGTGCCAGCCGTGGCTTTTCGGGTATGAGTTCGAGTATTACGTTCTCGCCAAAATATTACTCGGTTCCAAATACCGCTATTTGGAAGTGCCCATCAGCATGAAATACCCCGCCAGAAAGTCCAACTATTCAAAGATAATCCCAATTATTTCCTGGTGGGCGATGCTTAAGCCCTGGATTTGGGTCCGGTTCGGTTGGGAGCCTCAAACTCGAATCGAAATCTCGCCTATTGAAACTGAACGGTCGGTCGCCGTCCGCGATATTCAAAGTCTCGTACGTTGAGATTCTGTCTTTCCATCCTCGTCGAGAATTTGTTGCAGTATGTGCTTGCGTAACAGAGTTAGGGCGTCTGCTATCGACACTCGGGGTGTCTCAACACGAATCCTCTCTCTCATTCTGGTCAAATCCGAAAGTGCGTCGACTATCGGCCGTAAGTTTTGTGGTATCAGCTCTGGAGCGGTTCTTTGCATGAGGATTTCAAGGGTTAGTTTAAGAGTGTGCATATAGGGTGCAAGTTCCCCCCGCGCTATGCTCGATAAGACTTTCGGATCCTGAGCGATGGAATTCACTAAGGTTTCGACGTCCGCTATGGCGGGCATTCCGCCAGCTAAACCCTGCAATGTGATGGAATTGCGAAAATGGGTGTCGACTTGGAAGGTTTCGGGCGCTTTCAGAATCGCATAGGTTCGAAGTGCCTTGGAGGCGCCCTCCCAGGCACGAGCTGAGGGACTGTCATTTAGAGTTTGCAACGTAAACGCACGAAAGGTCCCTCGCAGCGTCCCCGTTTGTGCTTCACACATCGGTCCAAAAAAACCAATGCTTGATTCGATCGCCTTCTTTTCTTCCTCGGACTCTACGCTAATCGCCGCTCCACGAATCCATTGGTCGATGAGTTCATGAGAGGTCCACAGGGTCTGTAAAGCTCTATTTTCTTGCAGGCTCTGACGCGGAATCTCGTTCTGGTTATAATCCACCCAATACCGGATCTGCTCGCCGCGGCTGCCCAGCTTTTGGTAACGAACATGGTGTTTGACCGAGTTTCGACTGTAAATCTTTACAACGAAGGCGAGTCGACCGTCGAACATTCCTCGAAGCGTCACAAAAAAACGACCGACGAGGTAATCGTAAAACTCCCGATCATCGCCGTTCTTTCGGACGAAGTGCTCCGTCGCCCATCCTCGGTCCTGAATACAGATCGAAAAGTTGGGGTGTGGTGACAGTAGATCTTCGGCCGCAAGTAGGTAGGGGTGCGTGAATTGTCGAATCCCCGCCTGAAAGGCTGCAAAATCCCCTTGGGATGCGCCAGCGCTGCGGTGGGAATGTGCAAGAGTCGGTACTTCCGAATCGCCCTCCATCGTTTGAATGGGAAACCCAGGGCACTTTGAAATGGCACGGACATTCAGTGACCGGCCCAGTTCGGATCGCGGGGTGTCGGAAACACCGCGCATAAAATCGAACTCTCCATGTTGCCCCTTCATGGAATTGAACTGATTCGAAATGGTTTGGGCCGTTTCTGCGGCGAAACGGTTTGCCTCATTGAAAACTGAAGTAATTCGATCTTGTCTCCAGATCTCGAGATTGTTAGAGATGAAAAATCGATCGAGAAAATTTTTTCCCGCTCGATGGATATCGCCTAGAACAGTACTGGCTTCCAGCGCCATTCCCTTAGAACGGCGGAGCAATTCCTCGGAAATCGCTAATGCTTGCCTGGCCGAGGTCAGCCAGAGCCCTGGGTTGACGGATTCGAGTTTTGCCCCAGCAGGGGTGGATTCCGCGGAAGGGTGTAGTCGATCCAGGATCACCTTGAGTAGTGGTGCGTGCAAATCCCAATCCGATGGCGCCGTCGTCCGGCCGAAATAGCGCAGGAGATCGGGGAGACCAGTTTCAAGGTGCTCGTTATGCAAATTGAATGTTTTGATGCCGGCCGTCCTGAAGCTGTACAGACATTCCTTGAGTCTGATCCGGGTCATTTCGACGGCGGGTTCGAAGCATGAGGAGTCGATGTGCAATTCACCCTGGGACGCGTGGACGCCGCCCGGCCAATAGTCACCAGGGTCCAGGGAATGTCTATTTTTCAGTGGAACGGAATGGACGAGCGTTGGGAGTAATAGGAACGAAAATAGGAGTTTCAAGGTTACCTCACGTTTTTGATCAGTTCCAGCGTAGTGGCCAGGGACAGGTGATCCGCAAAATCGAGCACGTCGTATCCCTCAAAAAGAACGAGCGTCGAAGCCCCTCGCATCAACAGCGTGTTAGCCATCGCCTCATTTCCGAGCGCGACGGCTACTAATAATGGTGTGATGGGACCTGATTCGTTGCCCAGGTCTTCGTTCACATCGCTTCCCATCTGCAGAAGGCGAATTACTCGCGCGACGTCGTTATGGAGCACAGCCTTGACCAGCTCACCGGAAACGGGCCCTTGAATCGTGGTGGTCGGTGGGCCCGGTTTTTCGGGTTCCGCACCTTTTCTGGTGGGTGAGCAAGACAGTACCAGGGCGAGAGTTAAGAAAATTGAAATGTGTGAGACCATGTTTTTCTCCCGCACCGTATGATTGCAACCGGCGTGCCGTTTCCAATGAGCCTATGTTGCGCTGCATTACAAAGCTGGGCCGGATGAATTCCGGAATTGGGAAGGGGTTCCGAACCTTGGGTATTCAAAAAACAAACGTGAACTCTGGCTGAAATTTGGTAAAAGATGTTTCATGGCGATTGCATTGGTAACCGGCTCTTCAGGCCTGATTGGCAGCGAGACGGTACGGTTTTTTCACGAAAGGGGGCTGGACGTTGTCGGTATCGATAACGACATGCGGGCCTATTTTTTCGGGCCTGAAGCCTCGATTCAAAAAAATACGCGCGACCTGTGTGCGTCGCTGTCTCGGTTTTCCCACCACGCGATCGACATTCGAGATGAGAGTGCGGTGAATAAGCTATTTACGCAATTGGGTTCATCCATCCGGGTGGTAATTCACGCGGCGGCGCAGCCGAGCCATGATTGGGCCGCCCGCGAGCCGTTTTGTGATTTTTCAATCAATGCCAACGGTACCCTCATTCTGCTCGAGGCCACGCGAAAATTCGCGCCGGATGCTGTATTCATTTTTACATCGACGAATAAGGTCTATGGAGATGCGCCTAACCGCCTCCCCTTGCTGAAGGACCGCTTTCGATTCGAACTCGATCATACTCACCCCTTTGCCCAGTACGGAATCGATGAATCGATGCCCATCGATCAGTCGGGGCACAGTCTTTTTGGCGCGAGCAAGGTCGCGGCCGATATCATGGTTCAGGAATATGGGCGGTTTTTCGGCATGAAGACCGGAGTATTTCGGTTGGGGTGCGTGACCGGCCCAGCCCACAGGGGTGTCGAGATGCACGGATTTCTTGCCTACCTTGCCAAATGTGTTGTTACCCAAGTGCCTTACCGAATCATCGGCCATGGGGGGATGCAGGTTCGCGATAATATTCATTCGTATGATCTGGCCGATGCTTTCTGGAATTTTTTCTCCCGACCCACGACGGCTGCCGTTTACAACCTGGGTGGGTCTCGGCATAGCAACTGCTCGGTGCTCGAGGCGGTGGCGACGGCAGAAAAACTGTCGGGAAAGAGACTGACCTTTGCAGTCGTGGATGAGGCTCGTTACGGCGATCACTCGTGGTGGATCAGTGATGTGCGCAAGTTTAGGCGGGACTATCCAGAGTGGTCCTATCGGTACGATCTCAAGGCTATTGTGAGCGATTTGGTGGCGGCGACATGGAATCATCGTCGCTCGTCGTTTGAAGTCCAACTACCAGGCTGACTTGGTCAATGCGCCCAAATAGACGTCGGTGGCGTTGTTGCTGAGCAGGCCATCGCCGTTCTTGTCCCAGACGAGTTCGATTGCGTCGGTCGAAACGGTATAAACCATGAACATCTTACGCGTGCTTCCGGTACCCCCCACGGCGGCTGGCAGATTCACCAACGAGGCGAGCACTTTGTAGGCGGTCGAAGCAGAGGATGGGATGATCATGGTGATCGAGCTCAGATCGGTATCGTTTCCTGCACTGCTGTCGATGAAAAGCCATTCTCCAGTGAGAATGACAGTATTGTCTCCCAGGATGACCCGCTGACCGCCAGTAAACCTACAGGTCAGGTCATCTGTGTCACAGCGGTCGGTGCTGACCGCGTCGATTTTCTTGTTAGAGGAAATTCCCTGTCCGGACGCGCCCGTAGCTCCAGTCGCGCCCGTTTCTCCTTTTTCGCCTCCGGCTGTGGAGTCGCTACTGCCTCCGCACCTGGTAAACGAGAAGACAAGAATCACCGATATCACTAGAAACAGTTTTGTAGCACCCATGGGACCCTCCCCAATGTTTAGACGACTGCAGCTTGAGCTTAGCTTTTAACTGTGGTGGGATTTTGGATAAATCCTATGATGATCTGGCTGAATCACATTCCGAGGGGTTTCGCCGAATATGTGGAAACCAACACAATTACCAATTTAATTTGGTCAGAGCGCCCAAATGAACGTCGGTTGCGACGGTGTAAACGATGAATACTTTGCGCGTGCTTCCGGTGCCGCCCGCGGCGGCCGGAAGGTTAACGAGCAGCGCCAGCACTTTATATGCGGTAGGGGTCGAGGGCGGAATGGTCAGGATAACGGCCAACTGTCAGGATAACGGCCAACTGTGATGCAATTTTGGACTATTCCATTTTCCGAACGGCCCGACCGCCGTGCCTAGATGCCCCCGAATTCGTGCAAATCGACACAATTTGAGCCTGAAACCATGGTTGCTTCTTCACGATTGAAGGTGCTCTTCCTACACATTCGGTAGCTACACTCAGAGTTGAAATTAAGTGTCCAGGAGCCAAAGATGCACGTTTGTAGGCGCTCAAAAAGCAATGACCACACCAGTTCAATCCCAGCGATTGTTCTTTCTCTGCTGTTAGTTATTTCCCAGTCCTCATGTCGCAAGCAGAAAAAGTCCACCGATGCCTATCTGGAGTACACGGCCGCGTTGACCGCGGTGAATGCCCCGCTCGCTTTTGGAACGGCTGCGATAAATACCGATAAGGACGGCACTCTCACTATTCAGAATTCCGGACAGTTGATCGCGACTGGCATTACGGCCGATGCGCTGGGATATCCGTTTCGTTTTAAGGACGGAGTCTTTCCGGGCACGGGTGGAACTTGCCTTCCGATCCTTCAGGCCGGGGCGACCTGCACGCTCGTGCTGCAATATGCACCGACACTCGGGGGCATTCACTCAGGAAAATTGTCCCTCAACTTTTTGAACGGATTCGATGAGTCGGTGGTCAAAGAGGTAGACATCGCCGAGCTCGGCGGCAATGCGACCAATGGCGCGGCTTTAAATATTTCCGACGGTACCACTTATGACTATGGAAATGTGGTCGTGGGCACCACCTCGGACAAAACATTCACCGTGACCAACAGCGGCTCCTTAGCCGCGTCCGCGATCGCCGCGGGCACACCAGCTCTTGCCGCCCCCTTTACCTGGAAGGGTGGAACATTCCCGGGAACAGGCGCTACCTGCACTGCTAATTTAAATGTGAGCGCCACCTGCACCATCGTCGTACGGTTCACCCCGACGACCTCGGGAGTCAGCACCGAGACCGTTCGAATTTCCTATAGCGATGGGCTTCAGTCCCAGACCGCTACCCGGGCGGTCACGGCCACGGGCCAAAGCCCCGCGAGTCTGGGTATTTCGGATGGTCCCACCTACGATTACGGCAACCAGTACCAGACACTCACCACCGATAAAACCTTCACGGTCACCAATTCCGGTGGCGCCACGGCCACCTCGGTCGCGGCCGGAACGCCTGCGTTGGTCGCGCCGTTTGGTTTCAAAGGTGGCAGTTATCCGGGAACGGCCGGAACCTGCGGCTCGTCGGTAGTCGGTGGCGCCAACTGCACCCTAGTCGTTACCTTCTCGCCGTCCGCGGCCGGTGGCGCCAGCGATACGATTCGTGTTGCCTACACCAACGGTGTCTCGAGCACTTCCGCCACGCGAGCCGTCACTGCCACGGGAGTGGGGTACGCGGCACTTTCGGTTTCAGACGGAGCAACCTATGCCTTCGGGTCCAAATACATCACTACGACAAACACCGACAAAACATTCACGGTTACGAATTCACTCACGGGCTCGGCCACATCGGTGAGCGGGGCGGCGTTATCAGCGCCGTTTGCCTATCTCGGTGGAAGCTATCCCGGCACGGGGGCAACTTGCGGCGCTACCATCTTGGGAAGCGGTTCGTGCACTATCATAGTTCGTTACAGCCCGACGACGCTCGGCGCGCACAGCGGGACACTTACCGTAAACTATACGCGGCCCGATGCCAGCACCACGACCGCCACGCGGGCGATGAGTGGCACGGGCATCGGTAATCCTGGCGAGCTCGATACCACGTGGAGCTCCGACGGTAAGGTGAGCACGGCCATCGGCGCCGGAAACGAAAGAGGGTATGCCGTGGCGCTCGACTCCAGTGGCAGGGCAGTGGTCGCCGGGTACAGCTACAATGGAACCAATAACGATTTCGCGATTGCCCGGTACACGACGAGCGGGGTACTGGACACCGATTTCAGCTCCGACGGACTCATCACGGTCGACGTTTCGGCCGGCGGAAACGATATCGCCTACGCGATCGCCATTCAGTCGGATGGCAAAATTCTGGTGGGCGGGCAGGCCGGATCAACGGGAAATCTCAATTTTGCGGTCATTCGCCTTTCGACCAGCGGCGCGCTCGATGACTCCTACGGTGCCGGCGGAATTATGACCGCCAATTTCAACAATCAGGACGACATCGTTCGGGCCATGGCGCTCGATTCCAATGGAAAGCTAGTCGTTACCGGCCCCAGTACGTCGCTCACCGGAAATATGCGTTTCGCGGTGGTTCGCTTCAATACCGACGGGTCGCTCGATACGAGTTTCGATACTGATGGCAAGGCGACCTACCAACCGGTGAGTGAAGCCGACAACGACGCCTATGCGATTGCGATCCAGTCGAACGGAAAAATCGTCGTCGCCGGCGGCACCGTCAGTGGAAGTTATCAGTTCTCGGTGATGCGAATATCATCGGCCGGTGCCTTGGACACGACGTTCGACACCGATGGCTATGCGCTGGTGGATGTCACCGGGGGCACCGACATCGCCAAGGCTATGAAGATCGATTCGAGCGGCAATATCGTTTTGGCTGGTTCCAACAGCGGCAGCACCATGACGGTGGTTAAGCTCAGCTCGGCGGGAGCGCTGGACACGGCCTTCGATACCGATGGTATCGCCACGGTGGATATCGGAACGGGTGCCGATGATGCTGCCGCGCTTGCGATAGATTCCAGCGGTTACATTATCGTCGCCGGTTTCGCGACAAACACCGACAAGGACTTCGGCCTCGCGCGCTTGAGCTCAACGGGAAGTCTCGATGCCACTTTCGATGGCGATGGCAAAATCGCGACCGACTACGCCCTCGGTGCCACCAATCACAACTCCATCTTCGGCCTCGCCCTTCAGAGCGACGGTAAAATCGTGGCGGTTGGCGACTACGATACCGGTGCCAACGCCGACCTCGCGGTCTTCCGGTACTGGCCGTAAGCAATTTGAGAAAGAACCGACGCTCAGGTTCGGGGTGAAATCATCTCAACGCCTTTCCCGCTGTCCGATGAAACCGAAATACGGTCTGGGTAGAGGTGGACTCGAATCTCGCCGTGAATTCCATTGATAAAAAGCGGAATGTGCTTGCGTGTACCGTAGGCGCGCAGACTCTGGCAATTGCCCTCTTCCCAAAGTTTTCGGGGCGCGGGAACGACGATCCACTTGGGCGCGACACGATCAAAAAATGCATCGCTCGCATGGCTGGCGCAGCCGTGATGGGGCGCCTTTAAAAAATCGGACTTTATGTCGATCTTTGATTTCAAAATCTCCTCGCCTTCCCGTTGGTTGAGATCGCCGGCAAAAAGAACCTTGTATGGCCCGGCATGAAGTCGAGTGACCACACTGGTATCGTTGATTCCGGGCGGTCGGAAGGTTCCAGGGGCTCCGTTATAGGCCGCCAGTACAACCAGAGAATTTTCGCCGCTTTGGCCGTTGCGGCCGCTTTGGCCGCTTGAATAAAGCGTAGCTCCCGCACTCAGTTCCCGTTGTTCAATTTTATTTTTGGAAGCAGCTTTCAGAACTTGGTGAAAATGATCCCAGTCACACCCCCAAGGAATTTCGGTCGCGCAGACCTCTTGCGGCGGGATATTGCGATAGAGAGTCTTGATCCGAATTCCCGCGCGAATGAGATCCGGGATTCCTCCATAATGATCCCGGTGCGCGTGCGTGATAATCACGGCCTCCAACACCGAGACACCGCGACGTCTCAGCGCCGGGACCAGGAACCTGCCATCGTAAGCTGCATCGATTAAAAAATCTTTTCCGTCCGGGAATCGAATGAGATGGGCATCTGCCTGTTGGCTGTCATCGGCGTTGACGTTCAGGGTGACCCATTCTACCCGGGGAGTTTTAGAGAAGGAATCGGAAACGGCTGCGGCGCTGGGAACAGTCAATGAAATGACCAGCAATACTGCGGGCAGGATGAGAATCCCAGCGAACTGTTTCAATGGGACCCCGGTCGCTGTTCCGCTGAAGGTGAGCGCGATCGGTTGAGATGAGGAACTCCGGGCTGAATGTGGTCCATAGCCGATTTTAAAGCAGCGACAACACGATCCTGCTGCGCCTTTGAAATCTCCGGCCAAATCGGGAGCGATAAAACTTCGCGCGATGCTAGCTCGGCCTCGGGGCACTGCGCCCGTTGCTCGAGATACATCGGAAGCTGGTGCAGCGGTATCGGATAATACACCATACTCGGGATGCCGGATGAGCAGAGGTGCCGGTGAACGCCGTCGCGGTCGCCCTTAATGCGGATGGTATACTGGTTATAAACGTGCCCGACACCCGGGGAAGCCGATGGAGTTTGAATTCTAGAGACGCCGGAAAGCTGTTCACCATAATAGCGGGCCGCTTCGATCCGTTGGGCATTCCAAGGGTTCACGTGGGACAGCTTAATTCTCAATATCGCTGCCTGTAACTCGTCCAGCCTGGAATTGTAACCGAGCATTTCGTGATGATACCTGTCCTTTGCGCCATGCACCCTGAGCTTTCGGGCCTGCTGCGCCAGATCAAAATTGTCAGTGACCAACATTCCGGCGTCGCCGCAAGCGCCGAGGTTTTTAGTGGGAAAAAAGGAAAGGCAACCCAACGTACCGAAAGATCCGATTCGTCGGCCCAAAAAAGTGCCGCCAAATGCCTGCGCCACATCCTCGATGACAGGAATCGATGCGCCATTTGCCAACTCCATAATCGACGTTAAATCGGCGGAGTGGCCAAATAAGTGAACGGGTAAAATCGCCTTTGTCCGCTTGGAAATCCGAATCCCATAAGGGTCGATGTTGAGCGAATCGGATTGAATGTCCGCGAAGACGGGCATCGCGCCGACAAGGCTGATCGCCTCGGCCGTTGCGAAAAAAGAAAATGGCGTGGTAATGACCTCGTCGCCCGGTCCGATGCCCAGCGATCGGAGTGCAATCACCAGGGCGTCCGTGCCTGAGTTTACGCCGACAGCATGTTCCACTCCCAAAAACCGACCAATTTCACTTTCAAATTGTAGGCCCTCGTCCCCCAAAATATAGTGGCCGCTTTTTAGGATGCGCTCAAGGACTGGAAGTATTTCCGGCATCAGTCGGGAGATGCCAGCCGTCAGATCTAAAAACGGAAAGGATGCGCTACTCAATGCTGTTCCCTTTGCAACCCACGCCTAACCCAAAACGCCCATCTCGAAACGCCTATTTCGAAAGACTAGGCGCGGTGTAGGGGGCGGTCAAGTTTGGGTATCCCGATTCCCTGTGATAAGAAATGACGGTGCTAACCCGGGTAATTTTCATGGATTTGGATGGTACGCTTATCGACTCGGAACGGGCATACGCCGTCGCCCTTTCCGCGGTTGATGTGGATCCCCTGGGCGATCCCTATTTGAGCGCCAGGGCCGCCGTAAAAGAGCGTCTCACCCCTGGAAATCCCGGTGCCCGGAACCGGATCCTGTATTTCAAGGAGTTGCTGTTACGCTCCGGCACCTACTCTGCAAAAAAGCTTTTGGAGATGGTTGAGAAATACGAGGCCGTTCTCGAAATTGAAATCCGAAATCAATGGCAAAAACTCGAGAGGGCTGCCTTTTTTGAGCGCATTGCCAGGCGGTTCAAAATCGTGATTCTCACGAATGAGAATACTCGGACCCAAACGATTAAGATGCGAGCGATTGATCCCCATTCGAAATTCTTTCCGGCGGTATTAACCTCCGAAGAATTGGGATTTGAAAAGCCCCACCCGGCGCTGTTTCAGGCCTCGCTTCGATGGGCGGCTGAGCCCAGCAGCGCCTGTGTTATGATTGGCGACGATTTGGAGGCGGATATTTTGTCAGCTCAAATGGTCGGAATAGGCGGTATTCTAACCACCGAATTTGCAAGAACAGCCCCCCAGACCCCGGATGGAATCCAGACGGTCAGTCGATTGGAACAGATTGAAGGTTTGTTGTGTTAGCCGAGTTGAAAGCTCCTTTTTTGCAGCTCTGTCACCACATTGGAAAAAAAACGCCTTACTGGATTCAGGCAACAGGCGGAAATGTCTCGGTCAAGGGCGGGGATCATCCATCACACCAACCGCAGCGGCTCTGGATCAAAGCCTCGGGCGTTCGATTAAAAGATGTGAGTGAAACGAATGGAATCGCAGAGGTCAATTTGGGTCAGTTCCAGAAAAATTTTCATGACTTGGACGAGAATTCTGCCGACGGCGAATTGCGCTACTCCAACTGTATCCAGGAAGCTGCAAATTCGGCCAATTCAAATGGTGGCCGTCCCTCGATGGAAACGGGCATGCATGCGGTTTTGAAACGGCGCTGGGTTTCCCATTTTCATTCGGTGACGGCGGTCCTGATGGCCGACGAGTATTTTTCGGACTCCAGGGCTCAATTGATGGAATGGCTTAAATCGGAATGGTCCGATTCGTTAGTCTTTGTCGACTGGGTGATGCCTGGTCTTTTCTTGTCTAAAAAGTGTGCCATGCATGCGAATATTTCGGCACTCGTCTTGCGAAATCACGGGGTAATACTGCAGTCGGATGATTCTTTGGATTTAATCAACGCCTGGGAACGCCTTGAACGCAGGTACCAGGAGCGAGGTCCAATAGACACTGCGGGTCCGTCTGGTCGAGGTGAAACTCCACTGAAGATCTATTTTCCGGACACTGCTGTATTTCTAAGTCGCATGCGTCAGAGTCCCCTATCCGAGGATATGACGGAATTGTGGGATGCGACGACCTACCTGTATCAAGCCAAATCTTCCCTCAAGGAATTTCCCAAAGAGCTGAGTGAAAAAATTTCAGGCCTTCCTACGGAAGTATTCCGCCAAAGCGTGATGGAGGGTCGCCGTGAATAGGGAGCGCATTCAGCTCATGGTTCCGATGTCGGGTCAGGGCAATCGGTTTCGAGCAGCTGGATTTGACGTGCCCAAGCCTCTGATTCCCGTCTCCGGAGAGCCAATGATCGAGCGGCTGCTCAGCCATTTTCCCTTGGACTGGGATTGCCACTTTATATTGGCTGAGAATCACCGAGGCACCGGTCTCGAGGAGTTGTTAAGAAGGTTAAGAAACACCGCAAAGATCGTCTACGTGCCGCAACACTCCAAGGGTCCGGGTCACGCGTTGAAGGAGGGACTTAAGGGAGTTCCCCTGGAGGCACCCGTATTCGTGAGTTATTGTGATTACGGGATGGTGTGGGACAGCCATCAGTTTGAGCGGCTTGTGGAATCGAGCGCGTGCGATGCGTGTGTTGTTTGTTACCGAGGGTTTCACGCGCATTATCTCCATTGCACTCGCTATGCGTTCTGTCGCCTTTCAGAGACGCGGGTGGTGGAGGTTCGGGAAAAGGGATCCTTTACCGATAATCCGGAGAATGAATTTGCCTCTGCGGGGGGGTACTATTTTAAAAGCGCGAGACTGTTGGGCCAAGCACTCCTCCGCCAATCGGAGCTGAATCTCACATTGAATGATGAACTCTATACCAGCTTAACCGTTGAGGCCCTACTCAGACTAAACCCCAATTCTCACGTGAGGGTATTTGAAATTCCCGGGTTTTTTCAGTGGGGCACCCCTGAGGATCTCAAACGATTCGAGTACTGGGAAAAAACACTGCGGGCATTTAATCGGTTTCAAAACCGGCGCTCGAATGTTTCGCAGGTCCTGATGCCGATGGCAGGGATGGGTTCCCGATTTGCCGGGATCACCCCTACTCCGAAACCCCTGATATCGGTGAATGAAAAACCGATGTTTGTAGCGGCGCTGGAAAGCCTTCCCCAGGGGGAGTCGACGACGCTTGTTGTGCTAGAGAGCATGAAACAATCGATTTCCGCCGCTATCACACCGATTGCTACCCACTTCGTCCAGACTGCGCTTGTCACATTGAAGGAGACTCCTAGCGGGCAGGCTCTGTCGACTGAAGCAGGGATTATGAATTTGAACCCGGAACGAGAGGTGCTGGTCAGTGCGTGCGATCACGGTATCGTCCTGGACCCGGACCGATGGGACGCCTTTCACAGCGATCCCCAATGTGATGCCGCGATATTCACGGTGCGGGGTTTTCCAGGGTGCGCAAAACGCCCCGAGGCCTTCGCGTACGTTGAGAGCGAGAAAAGCAGAGAGTCTTTCCCTCAAGTCGCGCGCGTTTCGGTCAAGCGCCCGCTATCAAATCACTCCCCATCGAACCACCCACTATCAAATCACTCCCCATCGAACCACCCCATGGGCGACGAACTTCTCGTCGGCACCTTTTGGTTCCGGACGGCTTGCATTCTTGCAGGGGGAATTCGCGAGCTCAGGCGCCGCGATATTCGGGTCAACGGCGAACTTTACCTCGATTCAGTTTTTGAGATTCTAAAGTCCATGGGCCATTGCGTACGGTCCATCCCGCTGGATGGTTATATCAATTGGGGGGACCCGGATTCCATGGCTGAGGCAGTGTATTGGCAGGAGATGTTTTCCGGGGTTCGCGCCCAAAAACGGCCGAAGCTTTTGGAAATTGCAGGGCTAAAACAATGATGGCTCCATTGCAAAAAATCTGGAAGTCTCCGTACTTTTTAATTGGACTCGTAATCCGAATCCTTTGTGTTCCTTACTTTGGAAGCCACTACCTGACCGAACTTTTTATCCCGTTCCTGGATGCGGCAGTACTCGATCCGCTTTCCAATCCGTGGAGCCGTTTTCCACCCCACTATTTTCCCTACGGCAGCGTACTCTTCCTGATTTTATTCATTCCACGATGGATCTGTTATCTAGTGATTGGCAAAGCAGCTCTCGGTACCGGTATTCTCGGGCTTGCTACCCTTAAGCTCTCCTTACTGGCTCTCGATATCATCCTGCTATCCACGCTTTTGGGATTGGCCAAGGAAAAGACCCGGCGAATCCTTCTATATTATTGGCTCAACCCCATCGTCATTTATATCAGTTTTATTCACGGCCAATTGGATATTGCGGCCATGTGTTTTTCATTGGTCGCTATTGCCCTTTTGATCGAACAACGAACAGCTACGGCCGCCGTGGCGCTTGCGGCGGGAACACTTTGCAAATTTCACGTTGTTGCCATTGCTCCCCTCATGATGGCCTACCTTTGGAATCGCTACTTTTCCAGGCGTGCGTGGCGCGAGATTTCTCTGTTTGGTTTGATATGGCTGGGGCTAAGTGCTCTGGGATTTTTACCGCTGATTGCGGCCCAGAAATTGTCTTATGTGAGCGCCTCATCTCCGGAAGCTCTCAGAATTTTTGGCGCCCAATTGGGTATCGGAGCCGGCCAAACGCTTTACCTCGGCGAGATGCTTGTGCTCCTCATCCTCGGTCGATTGTGTGCGTCCACCCGAATGAGTCACGAGGGGCTTTTGTTCGGTTGTGGAGCGGTTTTTGGAGGTCTATTGATCGCCACCCAGTCCATGCCCGGTTGGTATTTTTGGGTGATTCCTTTTTTTGCACTCCTCTTTGCCCTCTATCTGAATATTCCTCGTCTGCTTTACCTGAGTTTCGTCGTCTCGTACCTGGCCTATTTTCTGTTCCTTTGGAATCCGCAAACCCTCACGACTTTGCCTGGCGGTATTGCTTTCACCGCTCTCCAAACGTCGCTGGGGGCGATTTTGCTCGTCATGTGGGTGGTAGTACTCAAAAGGGAGGCGCCGCTACGATTTCGGTTGGAGCCTATGATGGTAGGCCTTTCCGGCGATTCCGGCGCCGGCAAAAATCACCTGACCGAACTCCTGATCGAGATCTTCAACCCCAGAAAAACGGTCGTCATCGAAGGGGACGATTATCACAAATGGGAGCGCATGGATGAGAAGTGGCAGCAGTACACCCATTTGAGTCCGTCGGCGAACCACCTCGACAAAATGGAGCATCACTTGGTGAGCCTGCAAAAGGGTACTTCGGTTGAGAAAGCTCGCTACGATCACCAGACCGGCAGATTTACGGCACCTACCGAACTGCGCCCTTCCAAAACGGTGATTATACAGGGGCTGCACACGCTGTACTTGAGAGGTCTTAGGGACAAACTGGATCTCAAGATATTCCTGGCCCCCGACCCTCGTGTTCAGCTCGCCTGGAAAATCAGGCGCGACGTGGGCGAACGCGGCCATTCTCTTGAGCAGGTTATGTCGAATCTGGCGAGTCGAAAGGAAGATGCCCAATTACACATAGTGCCCCAACGAAAGAACGCGGACTGGATTGTCGAGTACATTCCCCAAGACGGGATCAGTTCCGAGGAAATTGCGGGCGGTAAGTCTCCAAACCTGATGGTGCGTTACACGGTGTGGAACGATGCTCCGCTGTCGACTTTCATCGCGACGCTTCGACGGGAGCTGGACTGTCGAGTTACGGTTGATACGAAGGCCGATGAAATGGATCGGGTGAGCCTCTTGATTTCAGGAGATCCCACCGCTTTCCAAATCCGGAGAGTGGCCCAAATTATTTTCCCGAACTTAAGGCACATCACCCGCGGCTCCCGGGAGCCCCAGTGGCGCGATAGACTCGATGGCGTCGCTCAGTTGATGGCGGTGACCCTGCTGGGCGGCCGATTATCGGAGCAGCGGCTCTGAGCTCCACTCAACCGAAAATCAATTCACTAGCCAGTGCTTTATTCTCGGAAGGTTGGGTCTTTTGGATTCCCTATCTGGCGCTCTATGGCGCGGCCTATCTGCTCCATATCCCAGTCTGGTGGCTTGTAGTTGTATTTCAAATTCTACACGTTGGGCTTTTGTATTTACTGGTAAATCATCTCCTGTCGTCGCTTCAGTCCCGTTCGGTTCTCGAGATCAGTGTGTGGATTCTTCTTTTTGCCCTGTTTCTGATACCTGGTGCGTACCTCGAATACCCGTCCGATCCTTGGGAGCATTTTCGACGGATTTATCAGTGGCAGGCGGTGAACACCATTTCCGATTACCAGCCTTCCTCGGTTCGTTTCAAATTCTCCTATTTTTGGGCGTGGAGTTTTATGGCCCACGTGCCCATCGAATATCGTCGACTGGCGCTGGCGATATATGCGGCCGTCATTCAGTGGGTCCTCTCTATCCAAATCTACCAGCTTTCTCGTTGGTTAAAGTTCGATCGCGCCTTTAGCCTGATTCAGGTCGTTGGTTTCTGGGGCCTTTTTGGAACCAATCTCTTCAGCTTTCGCTACTATGCCCTTTCATCCACCCCGCTTTCCTACATCGCCTATTTGAAGTTGTTGCAGTACCTGCTGGGTGGACTCGAGTTGGGAATCAAACCCCTCATAAGGACGCGCTGGCCTTCGATATTGGCTCTGGGGTCTCTCATCACTCTGAATCACAATCAGGGGTGGCTCTATTTGGCGATTAGTGTGATTGCGCTGGCGGTTTTTAGGGCCCGCGAAATAAGCAGCGTACGCACCGGTTTTTTGAAATGGGCGATTATCGGAGTAATCCTGTCCTGGATCGGCGGATACTGGGCCATTCATCAGCATCCCGAATGGTACGCCAACTCGTTCCGGGACCACATCTCATTTTTGGGGACCTTCAAGGTGTGGCGAATCGACCAACCGTACTTCGAGACGCTGGGAGTTCACGGTGTTGTCAGCCTGCTCATGGCGTTCGTCATAGTTCTGCGCTCTTCGTCGCCCCATCGTAGGCTTATCGCGACCCTTTCGCTCACGCCATTTTTCATACTCCTATTCCCTCCGGCCGTTCTCCTCATTGTTAGGACGTTTGGAAAGTGGGCTCCCTACTATCGGGTGCTGTATGCGATACCGCTGTCTTTCGTACTGGTTGCGGGTTTGCGCCAACTTTCATTGGGAATCTCCGAGAGAGTTCGAATACCCCTAGTCCTTATGGCACTGCTAGCGCTCTCAATTCCGTACACGTCCCCGTGGCGCGGGAGATTATTTTTTCAATTCCACACACCGCCGAGCGAACTGGCGATGACCCATTTGGATGCGACGGCGAGTTGGGTTGCAACCCACATCCCCCACTACCGCAAATGCCATTTTATTACCGACGACATCACCTACTTTGTGTTGAGTACGCATCTGGGAATTGAAAAAAAAGGGGATCGTCTGGAGCCGTACTTTGTCCCAAGGGTGCTACGGAATTGGGATAAAATGACGGATTTTATTAATCTGCCTGAATTTTGCGGTCTATTGATTGCGGATCCCCAAATCCGGTTTCCCCGATCGCGAGTCGCCGAGTCTTCCGGCCATTGGTCTTCTGAATTATCGGATCAAACGTACCTCGTTTCAGGAGTAAAGACGCGAGTGGACACCGATCCGATTCTATCGCATTGGCAAAGGGTGGCGGTGCCTCCATACTTTGAGCTGTGGCAGCCGTCCCCGGGAGATCTGCCGGGACCCAAGCAGTATTTTTGAGGCTACAACATCAACTTAAGATCGAGAGTTCTGAGAAAATGGTTTTTCCATAACGCTTGAGCAGACCGAGCATCAGGGCACCTGGAATGAGGAACCGCACCCAGAATGGTGCCGCCTCTGCAAGGACCCAGTCTTGAAGGAGAATCAGAGCCATACAGCCGAAGAGGACTCCTAATAACCGTCGAAACGGAATTCCTTCAATCTTTCGACTCAACCAAACCAGACTGGCGAGCACAAATAATAGACCAGAAAAACCGTAGGCCACTGGAACCGCTTTCAGGCCCAAACTCGGCAGGAGTACGAAGGTGCCGCCGACCACGATGGAGAAATAAAGTATCCATCCGATAAGATAAATCCGGAGTTTCGAACGCGCTAGAAAGTAGACGCTGAAGCAAAAGGCAATGAGATAAAAAAAATCGGCGGTAAGCTGTAAGGGAATGAGAGTAATGGCGCCAACGAAGGCGGGAGAATACGCCAGATGTACAAAAAATTCTCGGCCTACCAGAAGGCTCAGTATTAGGGCGGTTGTAATCACCGCCGTGATTGGAAGCACCGAAACGAGTTCCGTGCAGGCATCCGATTCACCTTGGGTTTTGGCGACCGCGGGGTGGAGTCTCCCCCAGAAGGCATTGGTTAAAAATGGCGTGAAATAGGCGGATAGCGCTATCGGAACCTGTACGATTCCGGCCGCATCGGCCCCTAGAGTCCCCAGAATCTTTCGGCGAATCAGAATGGATGAACCATAGGTTGCGAGTCCTGCTAAAGTCATGACCGCGGAAAAGCGCAGAAGGTTCAGTCCCTCGACGCGATCGAGTCCGAAGGAAAAGACCTCTCGAAGCGGGAGAAGCTTTGATACGTAAAACGTGAAACAAAAAAAGTAGAGCAATGCGCTGATGAGCAATGCCCAAAACGCCCCGCCGAGGCCCCAGAAATATCCTAAGGGAATAAATGCGATGAGCGATCCGATGGCGGCGATACAGGAGGCGCGGACGTACCAATCATACCGACCAAATCCAAACAGAATGCCTTCCAAATATCCTGCAGTGATCGCGCTGAGCGGAACGCTCAAGAACACAGCGAGTACCATGCCGGGGGTTGCCAACGGACCGAAAACCCAATGGCCGATGGTAGTGGTCGCAAGTAGTGCAGCCGCGAGAACGGGGACACAGACCAGGCATTGAGTCGTAAATGCGGTGGAAAGGATCTTTTGGCGTCTATCGGGAGAGCTAATCACCAGCGGGTCGTTTAACCGGTTGATGATTCCAACGGCCATGGAAAGAGAGCCCAGTGAAACCCCAAATACACTGAGCTGAGTCGCCTGGGCCAAAAGGCCGGTACCAGAAGCTCCGAATTGCAGCGCAATAAATTTTACGCGGACAAAGCCGACCAGAAGCTTGACGATTGTGAGTTTGGCGCCTGTGAACGAAGCCCTAACGAATTTCAGGGGGGAACCCGGTTGCATAATTTCCTTAACGGTCTACACTCTTTGTTCGATGGATTTTCGCCACTTTAACCTGAATTACCGTTCCCATCTCCCCCGGCGCCTGGACGCGCCGATTCTAGACGTTGGCTGCGGCCCCGGGAGAGTTTTGT
>CAZRVZ010000207.1:0-26582 GCA_964603655.1 uncultured Pseudobdellovibrionaceae bacterium
ATCGGGCGATATTTAGAGAAGCGCACCGGATCTGCGGCCCCCGTCAGCGTGTACGCGGTCCCCGGCATGAGGATGAAAATCTGGTACACCTTGATGGGGCGGTTCTCGATCTCGTAACCATAGACTATCCATCCGCCCACACCCCGACCGAGTTTGAGTACGCCCTGCTCCTGCAAGTAAAAGGCGGAAAGATTAGTTTTAAGACCTGAGACGCTGCGTTTAAGAAAGTCGTTGAGAGGCATGCCGTTCGGAATCGTTTCGATCATAACGCTCACGTTTTCGCGAAATTTATCGCCCGGACCATCCGAGGGTCTTATGGCCATCAAGACAATGCCAGGTCGTCTTTCGTCGATCTCCCAGCGCGATGGTAGATTTATGGAAAACCCGTGGGCGGCGCTGCGATATCGAAAAGCGCCGTCAGTTTGGGATTTTTTTTGAAGAATTTCACCCGAGAGCAGGCTGGCGAATGCAAGGGCAAAGACTATGCAGCGGTAAGGCATTGGTTGAGCTCTTTCGCGATGAATTGAACCTGCTCCCACGTTAACTTGCTCGAACTGGGCAGGTAAAGGCCCCGATCAAACAGATCGTCTGAAACGGTGAACGTCTCCGCGGCCTGCCCGTGATGCAGGAGCAGAGCCGGCTGTCGATGCAACGGATAAAAGAAACGTCGCGTATCTATCTGTCTTTCGAATAGGCGTTTCTGAAGCGTGGGAACGGCAATGTCGACGGAACCATCCAGTAAAAGCGTACTCGCCCAAAACGAAGACCGGCACCGTTCGTCGGGCTTGGGTAAGCAAATTCCAGGAACGTTCAATAACACATCCTGGTACATCGATCTGAGTCGAGTTCTTAGATCGAGCAGCTCCTGCCAGTGACTCAGTTGAGCTAGGCCCATCGCCGCCTGCAAACTCGAAAGCCGGTAGTTGTGAGAAAGCGCTGTATGAATGAAGCGCCTTTCCGGCAGCGGATCAAACGCGAGGTTAGCTAGCTCTCGCATCCGGCGCGCCATCTCCTCATCGTCGGTCGTCACAGCGCCACCCTCGCCGGTGGTAATCAATTTATTGCTATAAAAGCTGTAGCAGGTCGCTTGGCCAAACGATCCCAGAACCTGACCATTCCAGCTACCGCCGTGAGCCTGGGCGGCATCCTCTACCACCCACAGACCACGTCTCTTTGATAGGGCCATGAGCCCATCCATGTCGCAACCATGGCCGTAGATATGAACCGGAATGATTCCGACCGTCTTGGGGGTAATTCGCGCCTCAATCTGGGAAACATCCACGCACCAATCATTTCGATTCACATCCACAAATACCGGGACCGCACCACACATCACAATCGCCAATGCGTCCGAAATGATGGTGAAATCAGGGATGATTACCTCGTCGCCAGGTTTTACCCCCAATGCCATGAGCGCGAGGTGCAGCGCCGCTGTTCCGTTGCAAACCGCTACCGCATGTCGCGCCTGGGTCGCAACCGAGAAGCGCTCCTCAAATCGACGGACGGTGGGGCTGGTACCGCTGATGAATCCGTCAGCCAAAGTCTGCCGAATGTACTCGGCTTCATCGCCGAAAAGTAAGGGGTCAAATACGGGAATCACGAAGTGGGAGCCTTCCTTTTAGAACAAACCGCAACGACAAACGCCCATGAATAGCGACCCGTATTCAAAATCACATTTTTGAGCGAACCGAAGGTCTTCGATTCTCCATGCTGTCTGGTCCCACAATTATAGGGGATTTCAATCATGCTGAGCCCTAAGTGCTGTGCCTGCAGAAGAAGAAAAATAAAATACTCCCCATGGCTCCCCCGAAACCGAATCTGACGCGCTGCCGATGCGCGCATCACGATAAAACCACTCGTGAGGTCGGATACCGGCATTTGAAAAATACGGTGCAGCAGGCCATTTAAAAAGTTGGAGAGCCAAATCTCCGAGCGCGAGTCCTTTCCGATTTGGCTCGTCGATTTCTGATTTCCCCCTTTTACGAAACGGCTCGCCACCGCGATGTCGTATCCGCTTTCGACAGCCGCCAAAAGGTCAGCCAATTTTTCGACAGGCATTGACCCATCACAATCCATCCACCCTACGAGCGGGAGTTTTGCAACTCGGACGGCGTCTCGAAGACTGGACGTCAACCCCAGATTGATCGTTCGGCGGATAACAGACAACTGACCACCCTTGATCCGCTCAGCAAAATTTCCACTGACGGCCTCGCGGGTGCCGTCGGAGGAGTTATCATCTACCACCAGAATCTGCCCTATCGAGGGGAAGTGTGCCAACACCGACCGAACGACACTCACGATGTTTTCGCGTTCATTGAGTGTCGGCAGAATCAAGCAGAGGTCGGACTCTCGAGCCATCCGGCTATATTACACAGTGCTCAACATTCATCAATCGGCGATTCTCAAGAATCCCACTCGTGCCTTGGGCGGAACTCCTAAAAAAGCGCGGGTCCTCACTTCGCCCAAAACGTGGGTCGTAATCGCCTCCCACCAGGCCACGTGTTTGCCAAAGAATTGGTTTTCCTGGCCGTATCGTCCCTCATACGTAAAGCTTAGGGCCTGATAGCGATCGTAAAAATAGTCCTTAGTGGTTCCTTCAGGGTAATATCCCAATACCTCTCCGGTCGTTCCAACCTCGACTTCAGAACCTAAAGATGCGCGGGCTAGTGCACCGATTTTTCGATGGGCTTCCAGATCGGCGGGATTCATTACGTTTTGCTCGAGATACGACCACGGGTGCAGGAGCGCGCCCACGCAGCAATGGTAATCGATGGTAACACGATAGTTCAGCCCGAACTCCCTGCTTAATCCATCCAATGCTGTACTGAGCGTCTGTGTCTCAATTTCTTTGAAGCCCTGAAAGTGGGCGGGGGGAACATCCCAATCGCGATTTAGATCCGCTCCGTGGGCATTTCCTCGCTGGCGGTGCTCGTAGCCATCCGGGTTTACGATGGGCACAAACACAAAGGCCCCGCCAGAATCAAAAAACTGCCGGATCACTCCGCGCTCAAAAGTTTTTCCAACCAATACGGCAGGCAACCGATCCTCGATATTGAGATATTCATTTCCGTGAATACTGCCGGTAACATATAGCGCCGGTCGATTCGACAAATTCAAATCCTGCCGCATGAGCACCAGAAGCCTCAATTTTCGTCCTTCGATCGACGAACCATAGTCGATCAACTTGACCCGATCCGTGTTTTGAGCCGCCAACGCCGCAGACATCGAAAGAATCTCGGAATACTTCGGGCCAAAAATATTGGAGTCGGAGTCCATCCACTCCGGTGAATCGGCAACACACACGGTTACTACAAAAAAGAACCCAAAAAACAATTGAATCACTTTGCCTCCTTGCAAACTCTACGAACCGGCTCCTCGATTCATAACAAAATTACCGCCTGAGGGGGTGTCCACACGCGTTACAATGCGTTCCAAGTGTTAGCTTTTGGTGACAATCAACTCGTAGCAAGAAAGTCCCTGCCCCAGGAAGCCGTGCTCGAATTTAGTGCGCCCCTGCGGAAACGCGGCCAGATGATTTAAGGGGTTGGGCTCAAGCCTTCCCCACGCCAGCTCCCGAAATCCAAATTTCTGAACACAGACATAGCGGGCTTCATGGATGTAAAACTCTTGGTCGCTCGCCCAGATGAGCAGGCCACCCGGTTTGAGACAACGATAAAGGTGTCGCATAATGGGGTGCAAGTACCACCGATTCCCTCTTTGGGACGTTTTAGTCCACGGACAAGGATACAGTATGTACAACCGTTCGAGCGACTCCGATGGCACCTCGTCAATCATCGCTCGGATGGCATTCCCCCGAAAGCCGAAGATATTGGGAAGTCCAGTCCGGCGTGAGCGGTGAACCAGGCGCTTTCCTCTCATCCGGCTGCGCTCGACAGCCACAAGCCTCGTTTCAGGGTGCAGTTCTGCCAGACTCGTAAAAAACCAACCGCTCCCCGCGCCGATCTCAAACCAGATACGCGGGTGATCGAAAAGACCCGGTGAAAACGTTCTGACACCACGGGAATGAAAATAGATGTCAAATTTCTCCGGTCGAAGTCGCGCCAGATCGTAATTAATTCTAGCGGTGTTAAGAGCCGGCATCATTTGTGAATCGTACCGATAAAGGGCAGCTCCCGAAACCAGCCGCAATAATCCATTCCGTATCCCACGAAGAATCTGTCTTCGAGCGTAAATCCGACGAAATCGACCGACAACGAAATAACCGACTTCTTTTGCTTGGTTGCCAAAGCGCAGGTCTTTACCGCCCTGGCATTTCGACCTCGAAATAATCGGAGATAGTAACCCAGCGTGAGCCCCGTCCCTACAATGTCGTCGATGAGTAGTACGTTTTTTCCGGAAACGTCGACCTGAGAATCGACCGTGATGGTGATCTCACCCGTTCGCGCCTCTAGGGTTTCGGGCGATGCGGTTCCGACAAAGTCGCAATGCACCTCGGATTGTAATTGGCGGACGACATCGGAGTAAAAGACAAACCCGCTTTTTAAGACGCATACGGCAACTACGGGTTGTCCCCCCAACCATTCGTTAATCGCGCGTGACAGTTCCGTTACTCTGGATTGAATGTCTGCGGGCGAAATAAGGGGAATGACCTCGGGGCGACTCATTGTGTTCAACGGCCTGGGTCCGGAACCTCATAACACCGGCGACAGCGCGCTTCATACAAGTCCTGAGCTCCAACAATAATTGTTGGGCCATCGTTGCCAGGAGGCTTGTCGTTGCGCCGCTGAGTCCGGCTTGCCGGATTCCCGCAGACGGTGCAGATAGCCGACATCTTGGTAACCATTTCGGCAATCGCCATGAGATTGGGCATTGGTCCAAAGGGTTGACCTCGGTAATCCAAATCGAGACCCGCTATGACGACTCTCAGCCCGCGATTAGCGAGCCTTTGCGAAACATCCACAATCGCCGGGGATAAAAATTGAGCTTCATCGATTCCCACGATTCGCGTATTATCATCGACCAGTTCAATCAATTGCTCGGGTCGTTCGATGTTTTTCGCATCCAGCTTCATATCGGAATGACTCGTAACGTGGTCCCTGGAATAACGATTGTCGATGATCGGCTTGAAAAGCTGAATTTTTTGCTTAGCAATCTGCGCCCGCTTTATTCGGCGTATCAGCTCTTCGGTCTTTCCGCTAAACATACTTCCGCAGATAACCTCGACCCAACCCATGGTCCACACGCTGGAAAAATGTTGCGTCATGAATCTCCCGAAAAGCAGGCTCTGAAATCCGGAAATCACTATAACCGTGGGGGCTGATGTCGACAAGTCTGGTTCCACCGGTTGCGCGACATGGCTGGTAAGTATCTCAAAGTTCTGGGTGTATATCTTACTGTCAGATTCCTGGCTTAAGAGCCGCATCACCACGTGACTTCTGTTTTCACCCAACTTTTTTGTCGTGCACCCGGTCCCACCCAGCCACTTGCCTTCGCCGCGGAATTCGTGATTCATTGGTGGTCTCATGGAACTCACGTTGGACAACCGGATTGCCATCGGGCGTTGGTGGTTTCAAAATCGCAGTCTCTCCCCGCTGCCGGTTCTCATGCTGATTTTATTATGGCGGCCTGACTTTGAGTTGACCTTTCCCCTGTTTCTTTTAGGTGTTCTGGGCGTTTGCGCTGGCGAGATGGTACGTCTTTGGGCGGTCGGTTACGCTGGCAGCAGCACGCGAACCCGGGGTGAGACCGTTCCAAGCCTAATTCAGCAAGGCCCGTATCGCTGGACACGAAACCCCCTTTATGTGGGAAACATCCTGCTTTACGTTTCGTTTTCTTTCCTTTTCGGCCATCTGTTTTTGACTGGTCTTGCGTTGATATACTTCGGCTTTCAATACGCCCTCATCGTTGGGTATGAAGAAAAGCTTTTGCGCGAACGCTTTGTCGACGAATATTTTGAATATTGCGCCCGAGTGCCGCGCTGGCTCACCGGCCACCGAGAATTGCTACCCAGGCGCTCCAGCTCCCTTAAACTCCGTGCCGCAATCAGAAGCGAGCGAAGCACCCTCATCGCTATCGGCTCCGTGTGGATTTTGTGGCTTTCACGCTTTCTGTGGCAACGCCATTAACGCTATTTCAGTAGCGCATCCCTGAGTTGATTGAGGATTCGAGCGGTTGCGCCCCACACAATTTCCCCCTCAACCTCGATTCCCAGGCTGGACACTCGACCAATCGATAACTGTACCGAAACCGGTGATAGCCCATCTTTTAGCAGCCGGTTTACGGGAAGGAAAATCACTCTATCGACCTCCTTGGAATTGTGCCGGCACTCAAAAGGCTCCCGCGCGATTCCAATCCACGGCACAATCGGAACCCGCTGGTGAGTGTGGACGACATCCAAACAACCCAGTACATCAACGACACTACGGGGTGCACCAATTTCCTCTTCGAACTCCCTCAGTGCTGTATTTAGCGTGTCATTATCCGTGGGCTCGAAAAAACCACCGGGAAATGAAACCTGTCCTTTATGAGTTTCGACACTCTCGCTGCGCTTTGTCAGTAAAATCGAAGGATCCGAGGGATGCGCGAGATCCACAAGAATGAGCACGGCCGAAAACGGCCCTTCCGTTGGTATAGGTAGTGGGGCCAGCTGACCGATTCTATTTCGCAGGCCTCCGATTGTGATCAAAAGTTCGCTCAAGTTGCCTTTGTTACCTGAAGACAGGCCGATGCATCTAGAGTAATACAACCGTTATGAAATCCAAGGAATGTATATTTTGTAAAATCATTCAAGGCACCCTACCCAGTGAAAAGACTTTCGAAAACGATCGCATATTCGCCTTCCGCGATATCAGTCCCCAGGCTCCCGTGCACGTGCTCATCGTGCCCAAGAAACATTTAACCGATGTCTTGGATGTGCCGAGAGAAGAGGCGGGATTATTTGGCGATCTCTTTTTAGCGGCCCAGCAGATCGCCTTCCAGCTCGGCATCGCGGGAGCGGGATTTCGAACGGTTTTCAATTCTGGCGATCACGCCTGCCAGACCATTTACCACGTTCATCTCCATTTATTGGGTGGTACCCAAATGGGCGGCTCGATGGTGGGGTGAATTACTTGCTCTCAACCGACTACTTCCTAGACAGAGGGTTACGTGCCTGAAGACCACGTAAACCGTTGATCTCGCGTAGGCACAGGCTTTGCAAATTGATTGGGTAGGGGAGTCTTCATGAAAGCCAACATCCAGTTATTAGTAATTTCGGTAACCACTTTCGCGCTCATTTCATTAAAAGCCCTCGGTTGCTCCAATCACCCCCCTCAGAAAACATCAGGAAATTCCAGCTCGACGGCGAGCGGTTACTCAGCCTCCGCAGCCACGTCGGGCTCCGCCGGCGAAACTAAAATATTAAAGAGCGTTAAAACCGACTCCGGACAAAAGGCCTGGTCGGAGGGATTCTTCCAAGGCGCCCCCAGAAACTCCGAATCCACGGTGGTGAATGCCCCCGCCACTACAGATGTGTGGACCAGCGCGATTCCGTAAATTCTGGCACGTTTCGCGAAAGTAGCGGAACGCAATCGCAGTTCCACACCCCGGAAAAAACATCGAGGCATCATCCAACGTTTGTATCTGTGTCGCGCGTTAGAATAGTTAGGTACTCTGAATAGGCGTACCTTCGGTTTCGTTGCTTCCCAGTGACTTCCTTCAGAATTCCCAACGCCATCAATCGATCGAGAGCGCGTTGAATGGCTGGTACGGTAGATTTATCAAGCCCCCTTTTGAGATCTGGCATCGTCTGGATGGGATAGAGACAAAACTGGCGAAACACCTGGCCCAGTAAACTAGTTCCCTTTGCTTCGTGGATGATCCTCAGGTGATTTGAATGAAGTTTTTGAATTTCAAGGGCGGCTGCGTTTGCCATTCTCGCTGTGTCCGTTACTCCCCTTAAGAAAAACTTTATCCATTCCTCCCACTCCCCTTTGATTCGCACAGCCATTAGCCGGCTATAATACTCTGTCCGATTCGCCTTGAAGAAGTAACTCAAATACAGGAGGGGTTTTTCAATCACCCCCCAATGACAAAGAACAAAGGTAATGAGTAGGCGGCCAAGGCGACCGTTGCCGTCCAAAAATGGATGAACGGTTTCAAATTGGGCGTGGATCAGCGCAGCTCTTATCAAAGGCGGTGTGGTTTCATCACTATGAATGTACTTTTCCAACTCTCCCATGCACCGATCTAATTCTTGAGGCGGTGGCGGCACAAATGCGGCCGTACCCAGAGTGGAACCGGGAGGGCCAATCCAGTTTTGCGATGTCCGAAACTCGCCTGGGATTTTATTCGAGCCCCTTACTCCCGCCATCAAAATTCGATGAATCTCTTTAATGAGCCGGTTTGAGACAGGTAATTTTTCCAGCGTTTCCAAACCGCGGTTCATGGCTTTGACATAGTTAGAAACCTCTTCGATATCACTGATATCACTGCCTTTGTCCGCCGACTCTTTTTCTGGTGTCAGAATGTCTTCAAGTGAGCACTGGGTTCCTTCAATTTGGGAGCTCAGGAGAGCCTCTTTTCTCACATACAGATACACGAAAAGGTTGGGATCATTAATGATCGACACCAAGCCATTCAATTGTCCCAGCCTTCTATCAGCCTCGGAGAGCAGACTTAGAAGCTCATTATCTAGTTCGAGTGGAGGACGAGGGGGCAATGGCTCAGGAACAAATGCCTTGTAGCCCGTCGCCTGTTGAATGTAGCGACCCGTCCTGTTTTTCTTTTCGTCTCCACCCATAACGCTGCGCCTAAAGTGTGTTCTCTTCTATTTTCGTTATTTATATAACCACATAATAACATTAATGTAAATAAACGTTATTAATTACTTTTCTTAGTATTGAGTCAGGCTCGGGAGAATGTGCCCCGTATTATTAATATTGTAATACTGATGTATATACTATAATATTACAAATAGAGAGACATCGTGGGAAGGGACAACGAAGAGTGGGCCGCCCGGCATATTCAAAAGCACGGGACGACTCCTCGAGAAGCGTGGGAAGTAGCATACGAGGATGTTAAAGTCGTAATTCTTCGTGCGCGTGATCAGCTAAGGTACCCACCCTTTGTGCGCTATTGGACCATCGGCAACACTAGGGCCGGAAGAAAACTATTGGTTGTATGGGATAAACACCGCGCAACCAAGAATTTGATCACGTCTTTTGAACCCGATACAGAGAAGGAGAAATTTTATGAGCGAGAAAAGAAAAAGAAATAAGGACGACGAAAAATATTGGGAGGCCGCCGCAGCCCAGTTTGAGGCGCCAGGAATCGACGCCCTCAAAGGAAGCCGTGTTCTTTCTGCTGTAGAGACCAGACGTCTTCTTGGACCTGGCCGAACTAAACTTGTTTCGATTCGAGTTCCCGAAACAGATTTAGAAGCCGTCAAAGAAATTGCTGAAAAGCACGGCAGAAAATACCAACAACTGATGACCCTAGCCCTTTGCCAATTCATTGAACGGTATGCCGAATCAGCATCCCGAAAGAAAACCGGTTAAGGATTTTTTTCTGCTTATCGGCTTGTCACATAATGACGGTTAGAGTGGTTCAACCTGAGCAAAACCTTCATCAACAGACCCTACCCCACTCTCAAATTACCAACGCTTCCGATAGTCGGCACAGACTTTGACTCGACTCTCTGATCGCCGCCGCGAATGCAGGATATGATTACGCCGATCATCGCCAAATGAGTTATCAGCGCGGATCGTCCCCAGGAAAAAAATGGAAGAGGCAACCCTTTTATGGGAAGCAGCCCGGTAACGCCTCCGACATTCACGCAAACTTGCAACATCAGAGAAAAACTGAGACCAAAAATAACGAATCGGGAAAAACTGTCGCTCGCTCGACTGGCAGCACGAAACAATATCAAGCCAAGCAGGGCAAAGAGACAAACGACGACTGCGGCACCCACAAAACCAAGCTCCTCGGCAGTTAGTGAAAAAATGAAATCGGTATGAACCTCGGGAAGGTAGAAAAGCTTGCTGTTTCCATTTCCAATTCCAACCCCAGCAAATTTCCCAGAGTGAATGGAGAGCAGGCTTTGAATCGTCTGAAATCCGGCGCCCTGCGGCTCCGACCAAGGGTTCAAAAATGCGGTGATTCTGCGCCGGCGATATTCCGAGCTCAGCATGGCGATAGCGATGGCCCCGGACCCCGCGCCGATCATTCCTAAAAACAGAACTGGGCGAATTCCCGATAGAAAGAGAAGTCCCAACACTATCGATAAAAGTAAAATCATGGAGCCCAAATCGGGTTGCCGGAAAACCATTAACAACAGCACCAAGATCGCAGCCGAATGACCCAGCCACCTCTTTTGGGAAAACCCACATTTTTCACTGCTGCTCAAAAGGTGAGCCATGTAAAAAGTTAGCGAAATGCGAGCCAACTCGCTAGGCTGGAGGGTAAACCCCCAGAAATTCAGCCATCGGGACGCCCCTTGGGCCTGAACTCTGAAGGGCGAGAACAGGGTGAGAAAAACCAAAACCAACTGAATGGCAAAAAGAGAGGGCGCCGCTTTCTTCCAAAAATCCACTTTTACATTGGATAGGATCCAAAGCAGAAGCAGGCCGATAGTCGCGCAAACGGCCTGTCTAAAACTATAATAAAATTCGCTTTCGTGCCTCTGAATTCCCATGATGCCGGAGGCGCTAAAAAGCATAACCTGCCCCAAAACTAAAAGCACCCCCACAAGAATCATGATGCGACGAGTTGTCGTCGTTCCGTCTGCCATTCAGATATTTTAGCCGACGCGGGGCGGGCGGACTATCGATAATCTTCCGCTCGAATGGTGTACTTCTGAAGCTTTCGTAGCAGGGTCTTTTTGGGAATTTTGGCGTGCATCGCCGTTTGGTTGATCCGCCCCTTAAACATTTTTAGTGCTTTGATGATGAATTCCTTTTCAAACTGTTCCTTGTGAAGGCGGTAATCCAAAAAACCATCCGCTTCTCCCACCGGAACGCCCACTAGTGGAATATCGGCATCGCTTCCAACATCCAAATCCTCGAATTCAGAATCATCGGAATCCAGAACCTCATCGGCCTCAGACGATGCCTCAGCCTGTAAACTCCCAGCGAGGTAAGCAGGAAGGGATGCGCGCTGAATAGTGTCAGTTGATTCGATTACGAACGAATGTTCGATTACATTTTCAAGCTCTCGAATATTTCCCGGCCAGTGATGCCGCATTAGAAGCTCCATAGAATCCGAACTGATCTTCACAATCGCCTTCTTGTGCAGCAAATTAAACTTGGCAATGAAGTGCGCGACCAAACGGGTAATATCATCTTTGCGCTCCTTGAGTGGAGGCAAAAATATCGATACGACATTCAACCGGTAGAACAGATCTTCTCGAAACGTACCCTTTTGAATTCTTTCCTCCAAGTTGCGATTGGTGGCCGCGATAATTCGAACGTCCATTTCGATTTCTCGATTGGAACCCACTGGCGTGAATTTTCTCTCCTGTAACACCCGGAGAAGCTTCACCTGCATCGCTGGCGAGAGATCCCCGATCTCATCAAGAAACAAGGTGCCGCCCTCGGCGTATTGAAATTTTCCAATCTGGCGTTGATCCGCGCCGGTAAAGGCCCCTTTCTCGTGGCCAAACAGTTCGCTTTCGAACAATGTCTCAGCGATAGAGCTGCAATTGATAGCCACCAACCGTCGATCCTTTCGGCCGGAATTGTAATGAATTGCGCGCGCAACGAGCTCCTTTCCCGTTCCGCTGTCCCCGCGAATCATTACAGACGTATCCACTTTAGCGAGCTTATGAATTACTCCGAAAATCTTTTTCATTTCACTCGAGTTACCGACAAAGCTTCCGGCATCAAGCCGAACGATAGGCGCGGAAAACGCCATGCTCTGAATCAATTTTTTGGCCTCCAGTGCTCGGCTGGTCATCTCGATTATCGCCTGATGCTTGATCGGCTTGGCCAAATAGTTGTAGGCACCCTCTTTAATGGCGGTCACGGCGTCTTCAATAGTACTGTAGGCCGTCATGACAATGACAATGATCGACGGATCCATCTCTTTTAATCGTTTCAGGCATTCAAGCCCCGACATCCGAGGCATATTAACGTCGACCAAAACTAAGTCGGGCTTTTCCGTACAGGACTTTTCTACGGCATCCAGCCCATCCACCGCCTCCCTGACCTGAAATCCGGCACCCGACAACGATTCGCGAATCGTCCTACGAAGCTCCAGATCATCCTCGACCACCAATACTTTATATCCAGCCATTTTCACTCCTACGCTACGGGCAAGGAAACGGTAAACGTACTCCCATGACCCAAGTCACTTTCAAGCTCGATGATGCCAAGATGCAATTCCACAAAATATTTAACGAGGTACAGCCCTAAGCCCGTCCCTTTAACTTTTTGAGTTACATCGTTCCCGCAACGATAAAATTTAAAAAATACTTTTTCAGCATCATCCTTTGAAATGCCGACACCCTCGTCCTTAATCACTAGCTTTACCCACCCATCCTCTTCGATCGTCCGCAGAAGAATCTGACTGTTCGGCGGAGAATACTGGATGGCGTTTTCAACCAGGTTCGCAATAACCCGCTTCATGAGCTTAACATCGTAACGCATGCTAAATATCGGGTCCAATTGCGTCTTGAGCTCGATTTGTTTCTCTGCGGCCATCCCGGACTTCTCCTCGATGACTTCCAACACGGTCGAGTTGATGTCCCGGGTGCTTTTATTCAAGGGAACGCGTGCGCTTTCGACGCGCGTGATATCCAGAATAGACTCGACATATTGACTAAGATTTTCCGTGGTTTTCACAATCGCAGAAAGTGACTTGCGTTGGCTCTCGTGTAAAGCTTCGGCGCCCTCTAACATTAGCTCGGCATTTCCTTGTATACGCGCAATCGGGGTTTTCAAATCGTGCGACACCAGTGACAAAAAATTGCTCTTGAGCTGCTCCAACTGGCCCATCAGCTCGCTCTTTTCCTGGTAATGCCACCGCTTTCGGTACTCATCGACGAGTCGGTAAGGAATAACCAGATAGTATCCGACGCACGCAATAACCAGGGGGTGGGCCAGATCAAGCCAGATGCCGTTTAATCGCAGGAGGACCCAGCCCACTACGACCAGCCCCAAACACTCGCAAAACACGCACAGAATTCCGCGGCCCGGTGACACCGCCAGGACCAGGTTTACGGTTAAGATTCCAACCGCGACCGCAATTAGCCAATCCATCCAAAAGGGAGACCTCACCACGGAGTCGTCCTCAACGAGTGAAGCGATGCTCTGAGCGGCCCCCTCAAGCATTGGAGTATCGAATGTGCTTCGAGAGAAAGGTGTCAGAATATGATCGGCGCCTTTTCTTCCGGATAACTGAGTACCGATAACGACAATTCTGCCCTTAAATCGCTCTGGCGGTACCTCTCCCTTCACAATGGCGGCGCTAGAGAATTCTTGCGTCCGTCCCCGACGCCACTGAATGTAACTATGGGCCGAATTTCCGACGGTTTCGATCCCCAGATCTCTCGTTGAACACCGCTTTCCACTTCGAATACACAATTTTTGAGATAACAGCCAAAACAACGTCGGCTGGCCATCGATCATCGTCATTACTCTGCGAGAAACTGAGTCACCGCCATAACTGAAGGTATCCCGAGAAACAAACCCGGCTACATAAGGAAAGGAGCCCGTAAAGGCACTGGGGCGCTCGTGTCCCAAGCTTTCATCATCATTAAATCCAACGAATGTATTTTCAAATCCACCAAAAACCCCATTCAACGTCGCTAGCTCATGATTTGAGTAAATCCGCTCGTTAAACGCCCCCAAAACCGCAATTGCCGCAGGCTGCCCGGCGACCACCGATTTAAAAACCGCTTCGAGCTCAGCAACCGGGAATCGTGCTCCGTAACCGAATCGCTCGCTTGAGGAGTCGTCATAGGCCACCACCGTTACATTTTTGGCTGAGTTCTTGAATGAAGGAAGGCGAAAAAGCCCATCTACTAAAATTCCACGCAGGCCATCCATTTCAAACTGCATAATGGCAAAAACAAACAGCGCTCCTAAAATACTAACCGACAAATGGGTAAGGGCCCGAGATCGCCATCGGGATTCCGGCGACGGACTATCTCGATCTGAATTTAATCGGTCGTAACGCGTTTCCGTAGTTTTCGAGCGCATAAAAAAGGCCCTCGGCCATTGGATTTAGACCGTTAGCACAGCGCGCAATATAGCCCAGTTGGAGCCACGCTCTCAAGTAGACTTGAAGAAAAGACCACGTTACTTTTCAATCCTTTCAACTGCTTAGAGGGCTTATTGGGTGGCCCCTTAGGCCTGCTGCAACGGGGACGAGGGCAGCACTAGAATTCGCCCGCAGCTTTGGCACTTGTGAATCGCCTTAAATCCCAATATCTCGTTAAATAACTGCGGTCTGATTAAAATATGACAACCGCTACATCTTCCCGAGTCCGCAACTACGATGGGGACGCTCCGCAATTTTCTCAACGTACGATTATAAATATCAGCAACCTCGGGCGACAGCTGACCCATCGTGGTTACGCGGGCCGAAATCTGAGTCTCCATCAGCTGCAGTACGCGTGCGCGTTCCTGTTCGACTCTTACCTTGTCCGCCGAGAGTACGGCTTCCTGTGCAGAGAAACTGGTTTCCGCCAAAGTAGTCGCCTTCTTATTTTCATCCGCTTCGGTCATGAGCTGAATGACACACTCTTCGTAAACTCCCTTTTCCGATTTCTGGTTTGTCGTTTCGCGCATGGCCGCCTTGTAAGCGTCATTGGACTTCACTTCCATCATCTTTTCTAGAGATTTTCTAAGTGCCTCTTCGCGGTCCTTCAAATCCGATTCCGCGACACGAAGTTTTTTCTCGGTATGGTCCTGGGCCGATTTTGCTTCACTCATCTTTTGCCGGCACGAGGTCAAAGCAGTGTCTATTTTTTGGATTTCTATCGGAAGGTCTTCTGCCTCCCGTTGCAATCGATAAATCTTTTCTTCGATGGATTTGAGATCTAATAAAATCTTATATTGTGCCTGCATCAATTCGCTCAAAAACATCACTCCTAACGACCTGGGCCCACCAGGACTTGAACCTGGGACCTACCGGTTATGAGCCGGCTGCTCTAACCGACTGAGCTATGGGCCCAATCGTGGCCTAATCTACCGCCTATTCACGATAAGTCGAGGTAAACCTGAATACTCACCCACTAAATTCACCGGCAAAACACCATCAATAACTTAATTCTCAATGAACGCCTTCAGTCGCTTACTCCGGCTCGGGTGCCGTAACTTTCGCAAGGCCTTCGCCTCAATTTGGCGAATCCGCTCCCGAGTAACGTTAAAATCCTGGCCAACCTCTTCGAGCGTATGGTCGGAACTCTCTCCAATACCAAAACGCATTCGCAGTACTTTTTCCTCACGAGTCGTCAGTGTTGCCAGTACTTTTCGAGTCTGTTCAGAAAGATTCACATTGGTAATTGCGTCGGACGGAGACAGCATGCCCTTATCTTCAATAAAATCTCCCAGGTGCGAATCTTCATCTTCGCCGATGGGCGTTTCCAGGGAAATGGGCTCTTTTGCAATTTTCAACACTTTGCGAACCTTATCTACCGGCATCTCCATCTTCAGGGCTATTTCTTCAGGCACAGGCTCGCGACCCAGCTCCTGGACTAAGTAACGAGATGTTCGAATCAACTTATTGATGGTCTCAATCATGTGGACCGGAATACGAATTGTTCGCGCCTGATCCGCGATTGCACGAGTAATGGCCTGACGAATCCACCACGTCGCATAGGTAGAAAACTTATACCCCCGACGATACTCGAATTTATCCACCGCCTTCATCAGGCCGATATTCCCCTCTTGAATGAGATCCAGGAATTGAAGACCCCGATTGGTGTATTTCTTAGCGATTGAAACCACCAATCGTAAATTGGCCTCAACCAGCTCCGCCTTCGCTACCTCGGACTTTTGCTCGCCCGCTACGATCGCCTGATACATGTGCTTGAGCTCGCCAGCATTTACGTTGGCCTCTTTTTCAACAATCGTAATTCTTTTCAGCGCCTCGCGAACCCGATGGTCCAGCTCCAGCATTCCGGGGTAATCGACGCCATATTTGGCACGAAGCTGCTCTTCAAACTTCTTGTTTTTCTTGGCATCAGAAAGGATTTTTCGAAACTTGCCAATTGCATCTGTGTTTACTTTGTAGAGTGTGCGACTGAGATCTGTCTCTGCTTCTTCAATTCGCAGAATCTGCTGTTTGAATTTAGCCACGATCTTATTGATAGTCTTGCGATTGAAGTTAATCTGGAGAAACACATCGACGATCTTCTTCCGGTTAGAGGCAAGCCGTTCGCGTAACTTTTTACGCTCGATTACGTTCAATCCCTTCTTGAGCAGTTTCAATTCAACGACAGTCAGTTGTTTTTCAAAGTTTTTGACCAGCGTCATTCCGTCCAGAATTTTTTCACGCGCCTCGGCCTCATTCATGCCGTCCATCTGCTGATCATGTTCGGAAGGCACCGCCTCTGTGACGGCCTGCGGAGCGTCGTCATTGGCTACAGTTCCGGCACTTGCGTCATCGTCAGGCGGGGGTGCGTTTTCATCCTGTGTCTCATTTTCATTTTCGCCACCACGAATTACGTCACGTGCGCGAAGCTTCCCCTTTTCAATTTTTTCGCCGATGGCCAGAAATTCCTTAATACCCATCGAGGAGTTCAGAATCACGTCCAGAACCTCAGCCTCTCCTTCCTCGATACGCTTGGCGATTTCGATTTCACCTTCACGTGTTAACAGAGCCACTGAGCCCATCTTTTTCAGATAGAGCCGCACGGGATCGAGTCCGCGAGTCAGTCCCTCGTCTTCATCGCTGGCTGCCGCTGGTGTTGTTGGCGCAGGCTGATCGGATGCCTTCGCTTTTTCTGCCAGTTGCTGCTGCTGTAGCTGCTGCTTTTTAATTTGTTTATATTGCTTCTCGGTTTCCACAACCTCGATTTCAGCCTGTTCGAGTAGGCCCATGACAGTATCCAGCTGATCGGATTCGGAAATGTCGTCCGGCAAAGCGTCGTTGATTTCTTCATAGGTCAGAAACCCCTTCTGCTTTCCAGAAGCGACCAACTTTTGAAGTTCTTTTCTTTTTTCTAGCTTAGGCATGAGCAACCACCTCAATTAAATCGCAATAACCCGAACAGCGATGGTAGAAAAACGAACAGAAATTTGTACCAGTTTTAACAACCCAACGCAAGACTATCCCATTATTTTCATGAGGATTTCGGTGACAATTCTGGGCCCATACTCACCGGAATTTCGGGAAGAAGGCGGGCTCTAAGCTCGCGTATCTGCGACAAAAGAGCCAACGATTCAACCTCGTTGCCTATTCGTTGGGCCAACTTCGCCTGTACCGAAAGTCGTTCTATGACCCCTTGATGAACCCTCCTCTGAAGAGGCCCCATTGCCTCAGCCAGTGATACTGCTCCGGCTTGAGAGTCTCCCGATTCTCCCATCAAATACTTACTAACCAGGGAGCCCAACTCGTCCCCCGCTGGGCAACCCGCGAGAATTGATTGCAAATAGGCCACTCCATCGCCGGTCGCCCGATACAATTCTTTCAGTATTTCCCGTGTTTTGGATTCCCGAATCCCGTCAATCCAGTCCTCCAACCGTGTTTTCGTGAACTGCTGACGGTGCTCAATGGCGCTCGCTAGAAACTGTTTGTCGCAGGGATCCATTCGCTTCCCTGGAACAGCCATTGGAGCACGAGAAGGAGGGGGCGTGCGTACATTGCGCCCCTTAACACTTTCTGCCCCATAGCCGGTTTCACTGATATCCCTAAGCGCTTGCCTGGACACGTTGAGCACCAGGCCAATATCGTCCCAGAGCGTCGCCCTATCCGCCAATTTTCTCGTGGCTTTAAGTAAGGGAGCGAGCCCCTCCAAGAGTTCTGTCGTCTCCTTTTCGCTTAAGCGCCCCCTGGAGGCGACCAGCTTCAACCATTTGGTCACCTGGCGTGGAGATTTATCGCAAAGTAAATAAAAAGCCTCCGCGCCCTGTGCTTTGGCGAAGTCGTCCGGATCCTGGCCCTGCGGAAGGGTGACGTCACGAGCCAAGATTCCCGCCTCCATGAATAACGCAATGGAGTGTCGCCAGGCCCCTTCGCCTGCGGGGTCGGAATCGAAAACGGTGACGACACGATTCGTCAGGCTTTTAATTTGAACGCAATGCTCTTCGGTCAGGGCTGTTCCCATAACCGCGAGGGCATTATCGACCCCCTTTTCCCACAAACCCACCACATCCATGTAGCCCTCGACGATAATAGCCTCTCCACGTAATCTTACTCCCCGCGTGTTTTCATAGATCCCATAAAGGGTTTTTCGCTTGGAAAAGATCGGGGAATCGGGAGAGTTTAAATACTTGGGTTCGTGCCTGTCGTCATTGGTGGCTTCGTTCTGGGCCCCATTAAGTCGGCGAGCGCCAAAGCCGATGGTTTGTCCTTCCCGGTCGGTGATCGGAAACATCAGGCGCCCCCTGAACCAATCATAGGTTTTACGAGTCTCCTCTTTGCACCTGATCAGACCGGCCTCTTGCAGGATGTCTAGCGAATAACCTCGACGCACCATCTGGTCTCTCAAGCCACTCCAACCGGAGGGTGAAACGCCAATCCTAAATCGGTCAATCGCCTTTTGGCTGATTCCTCGTTCGTGCAGATAATCAAGCCCAACACGCCCTTCCGGCTTCTGTGTGAGCACGTAGTGATAAAACTTGTTTGCCCAATTCAACGCATCCATCGCCTTTTGGCTTCCCCTCGACTCGGGGCGATCCAATCGGGAATTCTGGCGGGAATTCTGGTCTGGCTGCAGCTGAACCCCCGCCCGAGCGGCGAGTTTTTGCAAAACCTCGGGAAAAGTAAGTCCGTCCATGGCGGCCACAAACGTGAACAGGTCGCCACCTTTGTGACAGCCAAAACAATGAAAACACTGCCTGGCGGGATGAACATTGAACGAGGGCGTTTTTTCCTTGTGAAAGGGGCAAAGGCCTAAAAAAGTTTGGCCGGCGCGCTTCAGAGGGACGTACTCACTGACAACATCGATGATGTTAAGGCGCGCTTTGATTTCTGCGATCGTGGAATCGGGAACCATCAGATTTTTGCCCTTAAACGATGATTCGAGATGGGCTCCTCGACAAATCTGAGCGGCAGTGTTTTCGCCTTGGAGATTCCAATTCTTGGGGTTGTGATCACCCGTGAATGCAAAATCCCCAAATCGACCAGCGCCAAATCAGGTTTTTTAAACCGAGCACCATCAAACGCCCAGTCAATCTCAAGCGCTCGAGTCAACTTTCCTGGACCATTGAGCCAATTAACTGGGGCCACCCCCACTCGATTTACGGCGATCCGGCTATGGCCGAATACCGGGATCGCTGCGCGCAATAGAACCGCCTCACCCACTCCGGCCCGAGCCGTTACAACGTTCATACAGTAGTGCATCCCATAGGAGAGATAGACGTAGCAAGTCCCGGCAGGTCCAAACATCGAACGGTTTCTTTTTGAAATTCCTCGAAAAGAATGGCTAGCCGGGTCAACTCTCGACAGATACGCTTCCGTTTCGACAATTCGCACCAATACCTCGCATCCACGAATCGTTCGAAAAATCCCCTTGCCGATGAGCCCGTGCGCAATGGCAACTGTGGATTGCTGGAAAAAGGAACTAGGTAGGGGCCTTAAATAGCTGAGCTCTGACCGTTTCATTCAAAATCTTTCCGTCAGCTTTTCCCGCAGCCCGGGCCACGACAAGTTTCATGACCTTTCCCATATCCTCGGGTCGCAGGGCTCCAGCCTCTCGAATACATTCGGCCACGAGGGCCGTAATCTCATCGGGCGTCAAAGGTTTAGGTAAATACTTTTTCAGGATCTCGATTTCCGCTCGCTCCTTTTCAGCCAGGTCAAGTCTACTTCCCTTGGTAAACGCCTCAACGGAATCATTCCTCTGTTTAATGAGCGTCTGGACCACCTTTTGAACATCTGTGTCCGAAAGTGTAGTTCGCGAATCAATTTCCCGTCGCTTAATTTCGGAGAGAAGCAAACGCAAGGTAGAGAGCGACAACGAATCGTGCGCCTTCATGGCAATCTTGATTTCGTTCTGAACGGTCGTTTTTAGATCCACAACTACCGGCGTTCAAGGCTGCGTTTAAGGGCCCTTTTTCGAGCCGCAATGGATTTCTTTTTCCGACGAATGGAAGGCTTTTCAAAATACTCGCGTCGTCGCAACTCGGAAAGGATTCCCGACTTTTCACACTGCTTCTTAAATCGACGAAGTGCTATGTCGTACGGCTCATTATCTTTTACTTTGAGTCCTGGCAAAACAATCACCTCAATTTCTAAAAAAATTAAGGCTAATCGGCCCTACAATCCGCGTCAATGTCTAATGGTGTGTTGCCGGAGCCAGAGGTCTCTGCGCTGGGTAATCTGGAAACTCCGGTGGCCGCGGTTCCCCCCAAAAGAGCATGGCATCTCCGTAGCTCAAAAACCGGTACCCCATCCGAATGGCCTCAGAGTAGACCCTCTTCCGTGTGTCTAAGCCTAGCAAAGCCGTGACGAGTGCCAGTAAAGAGGTTCCGGGCTGATGGAAATTCGTCAAAAGAGCCGTGGCAAATCTCAATTGAAACCCGGGTTTAATGAATAAAGTGGTTTCGCCCTCGGTTCCGAAAAAGGGAATCGACTCCAGGGCGCGCAAGGCGGTGGTTCCTATACAAAGTACCTGCTTATTCATCTGTCGCGCCAGCATCACGGCGCGAAGGGTCGATTCACCCACTGAAAACCGCTCCGAATGTAGGTGGTCACCAGCCAGCAGGGATTCAGTGAGCGGCGCAAACGTCGAGTAACCCACATGCAAGGTTGTTTCAACGACAGGACACCCACGGGATCTGATTCGATCGAGAATATCCTGGGTCAGGTGAAGCCCAGCGGTCGGGGCGGCGACTGCACCGTTTTGGCTGGCAAATACCGTTTGATAATCATCCCAATCGTTCGGTGCGACCTTTCTCCTCAGGTAAGGCGGGATCGGTGGTTCGCCGACGGTAGCAAGCCAGGCAAAAAAGCTTTCCGAAAATTCATCTGCGCGGAGCTGGCCAGACGGAAATTGCTCCAAAAACCTGATAAAAAAATCCGAGCCATTGCGAGACACCGTTACGCGACTCCGATCCTGGAGCACTAATGTTTCCTCGTTTCGAATTCGACGTCCTGGACGGACCAGACAGCGCCACTCACACGGATTGTTCGATTGATTGAGGAGTAACAATTCAAATGTCCGCCCTGACGAACTACTCGCAAAGATTCTGGCAGGAATTACTTTAGTGTTATTTAAAACCACCACGTCACCCGGGCTGAGCAGATCGACGAGTTGATGAACCCTCCTGTGACACAGCGCCCCATCAGACGGCTTTATGACCAAAAGGCGGGCGTCCCCTCTAGGACGACAAGGAGATAATGCAATTTGGGCTTTAGGGAGTTTGTAATCCAGATCTTCTAACCGCATTGCGGCTACTTAATAGCGGCAGTCGGGTAGTAGTAAACGAGTATTTCTCGATAGCTCTTTCCCAGCCTTGCCAAGTGACGAGCACCCCACTGACACATTCCAACCCCATGGCCATACCCTTTTCCGACAAAAACCAGGTTTTGACCCTTGTGGTGCCAATCGAATACCCCACTCTTGAATCGCGTGTATCCCAATCGGGATCTGAGCAAGTCAGCCGAAAGTGTTCGCGATTGGCTATCATTAGTAAGTGTTAGATCCAGAACCCGCCCTACCTCACTTCGCCGAGCCAATAGGGCGAACTCTTTCATAAATTGAGGTACACCAAATGCCCGCGCCAGTTCAGTCCGGTCAATTACCGCCTGCCAAGGAAGGGGATTTCGTTGGCAAAATGGGCAGGAAATCGATAGCCCGTTTTGTCCGGATTTCTTCGACCAAACTGTCGAGGCGGCATCGGTGCCTCCACCACAACGAGAATGAAAGTACGCTTTTAACGGAATGGTGTTGTAAGTGAGAAAAACACCACGAGTTTCGCGAATGGCCCGTAATATATTAGGACTCTCAATTCCGGCCCCCACAAACATCTGGTCTTGGGTGGTGGCTTCGATATCATACGACTCCGCTCTCGGGTGCAACACCCTGTCCAGAGCAAAGGACCTCGATGCCACGGCCTGTGCCTTGAGCACCTCAATCTCCCAGTCAGAACTCATCTCTCCAGCGAGGGTTCCAACAAGGTAATCCCCCAGGTGAAGTTGATTCACGATTTCAAGCCCTAGCGGCCGCGGCCTCAGTACGATGTCTCCGCGATATGCTTGTGCATTGAGCTGAATTAATGCATTGGAAATGGAGTGGCTTAACCGTACCTGGTTCAGGCGGAGATCGCTTCCGTTCAGCTCCAACCGATCTTTTGAAACCCACCGGATGGTGACTACCTGACCGAGATCCAACGGTAGCGGGTTTGTATCGATAAAGGCCGTCAACTGGCCCGATAAGGTGCGAAGCGACACACTCTTGGCGCAGCACTTCAGAAGTACTCGAATCGTTGTGCTATCATGGTTTTCTTGGATTGCACTCCCTCGCGCCGAGGCAATAACGCCCAGAGCAAATAATGCAACGAATGTGACTCGTATCGGGGCCATCATAATCGTACGCACCGCTAAAAATGTGATGGAATGTGATGGAATATGAAACAGGCTTTTAAATCGGAATGGAAACGCGAGCTCCCCTCGGATGGGGGGGGCCTGAATTATTATATCAGCAAACGATTTGAGTTCGTGACAGGGACTAAGTTTACACTCTTGGCGCTGGGCATCGCGGCAGTCTTCTCACTCCTGGGTCGGGCTAGCCCAAGCCACCTTAACGATAGGTGTCAGACGTTAAAAACGAGTTCGATAAATTGGACCGATTCGGCGACGGTCTGTTTACGCCACCTCGATCTTTCTCGATTCGTCGACAAATCACTACGCGTCGTGATTGATCCCGGGCACGGGGGGAAGGACCGCGGTGCACAGGGCCATTTTGGTATTTCCGAAAAATGGCTATCGCTTGAGGTTGCGCGATTGGTCAGAACTGAGCTTGAGAATTTCGCTAGAGGTCTCGGGATTCCCTTGTTGGTGAAAATGACCCGAGAAGAGGATGCTTTCCTGTCGCTCCATGAACGCGTTTCGTTCGCCAATAGTTGGGATGCGGATCTCTTTGTCAGCGTTCATGCCAATTGGTCGGTCAGCTCGAAAGCACGGGGATTCGAGGTCTACTTTCTGAGTCCCGAAGCATCCGATGCCGACACTCGACGGCTAGTGCAGACCGAAAATAAAACCGAAGAAATACCGATTAAATCCGACATTCTCAATATCCTGGCCGATGTTCAGAACACGTTGCATATTCAAGAGAGCAGTTTATTTGCCGAGTTTATCTACGACCAGGTAAGCCGGCGACATAGCCCCAGTGGTAAGGGTGTGCGACAGGGACCATTTACGGTGTTATCCGGGACGGCAATGCCAGCCGTTTTGCTGGAATTAGGATTTCTCAGCAATCCCCAGGATGCCCAGAGTTTAAAGAACCAGCCCTATCTCAGGTCTCTTACAAGTGCTATAAGCTCTGGCATCATTGAATTCGCCCTGCGAAATCGAGAACGACACGCTTCATAAAGGAGATTTCTCCGATGCCCAGAATGGATGGCCGAGGCCACGATCAGCTTCGCTTAGTAAACATCACGCCGAATTTCCTTAAACACCCGGCCGGGTCGTGTCTCATTGAAATGGGTTCGACGCGGGTTATATGCAGCGCAATGCTTGAGAACTCAGTTCCCCCATTTCTCAAGGGCAGCGGCAGGGGGTGGATTACTGCCGAATACAGTATGCTGCCGGCATCGTCTGCTCAACGAATAGCGCGCGAGCGAAATAAAGTAGGCGGGCGAACGCATGAAATTCAACGATTGATAGGTCGATCGCTTCGTTCCTGTTTCGAACTCGGTGCTTTGGGTGAACGTTCGCTACTCGTTGACTGCGATGTTCTAGATGCCGATGGGGGCACCCGCACCGCCGCTGTAACTGGCGCGTACGTCGCGTTAGCATTGGCGATCAGAAGTCTTCGAACGAAACTCCCTGCCTTAGAAAAGGGCCTTCATTGCGCGGTGGCCGCCGTCTCCGTGGGAATCGTAGGTGGACGGCCCGTATTGGACCTGCCGTACCAGGAAGACAAAATGGCCGATGTCGATATGAACATCGTCAAAACCTCTGCAAACAAATATGTCGAGGTTCAAGGGACAGCGGAAAACGCCGCATTCGATACAGCCACCCTGAATGAAATGCTGAAGCTCGCCGATATCGGAATTTCCCAACTATTCGAAGCCCAGAAGCGCGCCCTTGGTTAATCCCCCCAATTCCCTGCTGATTGCCAGCCAAAACCCGGGCAAGATTGATGAGTTTCGCCAGCTTCTGAGAAAAATCCCCAGACTTTTAAGCCCTGCTGATTATCCCGCAATTAGGATTCCAGAGTTCGCCGAGACCGGCGAAACCTACCAAGAAAACGCTTTGATAAAGGCAGAGGCATGCTCCAAACTTTTTCAGATTCCTGTTCTTGCGGATGATTCTGGACTCGAATGTGAGGCATTGGACGGTAGGCCCGGGATCCTATCCGCTCGGTTTGGTGGCAAAGACCGGTCCTGGCCCGAACGTTGGAAACTTCTCAATCAAGAGATTCAGAAGACTAGCTCCGCAAACAGATGTGCCCGTTTTCGCGCAATTCTTTGCTTTATGGACGGATCTAACAGCCCTCAGTTTTATGAAGGGGTCGTTCGCGGAGAGATCCTCACGGAACCCCGAGGGAATCAAGGATTCGGATACGACCCTATTTTTCTCATTCCCGCCCTGGGCAAAACATTGGCCGAAATCGATACAGTGACTAAAAACCGGATCAGCCACCGATCCCTTGCAACCCAGGCATTTTTAAAAGCGCACTTTCCTTGACCAAGACCCAACCGGGCGCTACTTTTTGCATTCCCTTTGCCCAGGTAGCTCATTCGGTAGAGCAGAGGATTGAAAATCCTCGTGTGGGCGGTTCGATTCCGTCCCTGGGCATTTTCTGAATTAAATACCCAATAAAAGTAAATACTTAGCCCAGAGACCACCCACACATGTGTGGGTGGAACTGGAGCGAAGCGTTAGCCGCGGTAGTTCCGGTGATGTTCCGCACTGGGTCGGTGATGGTCTAAGGACCGGCTGCCAGTTTGGAGCGGGAAACAATCGGGTGTGGGCGTCCTCGGGGGATGTTCTGCCAAAGCGATGGAAGGGCCCCCGGAATATACGAGGACCGTGTTTTGCAACTCCTAGCGAGCCGCCGCAAAAGAAAAACGGATTTAGTCTGTTTTTTATGATCTTCCATCTTTCAGGGGGCAGGAAAAACTCCCCTGCATGTCGAGGTATGGTTCAATTTCTTTCGGGGCTCGAACTCGATTTCCTCGTCTTCTTTGTTCCTCAATTTCATCCAGGATAGTCTTATCAATTGCGGAAAGATGTTGAAATGAAAACGTTCCTTCTACGCCTCCATCTCGTATTTCTAGATCAACGATATTTTCACTTGCAAAGCTCAACGAAGAACTTCTGCCACTAAAAATAAGCCCTTTCTTTGTTCGATTGTTTTGGTAGGTAGCGCGAATGCCTTCCCTATCTAATGCGCCAGCTCCAGCCGAAGAATAATGCCGCACCATGTCTTTGAAGCCCAGCACGAGAATCGTCACATAATCTTTAGCGGGAGTTTCGCCACTCGATAACGTGAGCATAAGAACATCGTTTCTAGACACCAAGTCAGGCGAAACAAAACATTCTATTTTCTTAAACTCAATTTTCCTGTTTAGCCCGTTTGGCTGAAGACGAGCGGGCTTGTCTAAATTATTCTCCTCAATTAAGGGGTCATATTTGTAATACCCAGTGACGGTTGCCGTGGCGCTCAGCGCTATTTCAGGCTTTGTTGGATTGGCTTGAGCTTGGCCGTCTGGTTTTGGAGCTTCGGTGGCCGGCTTCGTCGTTTCTGGTTTTTCTGGCGTAACTGGATCGTTTGAGGGTACACTGATTTCCGGCTGGGTCGTGATTGGAGCATCGTGCTTCTTATTATCACCACAACCAGCGATGAGAAAAAGTGCCACAGTCATCACGATCAGCAAGTGCTTGAACATTATAGTACCCTCCAAGAAATATATATGAACGTAGTTTTATACTACTATGCGTCATACGCTTCAAGACTGCCGGATAATTTTTTGAACATCTCTGGTGACAGAAATCGTCACATAAAAAAAAGAAAGAGGAGTTCGCGCATTGAGAGTAGCCACGCTATTTGATGGCACTTTTTTCACTATAAATGAGGGGGCTCACCCCCCTCAAACTCCCCCGAAACCCTCTGATGCGTACATCAGAGGGTCCTATTTTCGTTTTTGGGCAATAACTATGCCAGAGCTAAACACACGGGTCTTTGTAAGTGATGAATACTCATCAACTATTTTTTTGCACGGTAATTGATGGCAAATTTTCGTAAACATCATTTAATCTGATTGGCCGTAGGCACAAGCTACCATCAATTAATTTGCTCGTTCTCA